>CAWBCB010000094.1:0-19125 GCA_963787095.1 uncultured Cytophagales bacterium
GCTAGCGACACCTCGGCGCCGTCACGGGTGGCAACGACAACGATGATCACAAGGCCGCCTACGTCATCTGCCACCTGCCAGAGCACCCAATTAGCATTCCGTTCGGCACCGCGATGTACTCGAACACCGGCCATGGGTTGCTGATTCGGGGCCTTCCTACGTTCCCTTCCCGGCGGACACACTTCGTGCGCGGACCCTGGTACAGTCACGGCACTCGTCTCGGACCCCGAGCGCGCCCTGAGCGCAGTATGTTCGGCCGGTGAACTGCCCGCTGAGTCCGAGACCGCGCTGATGGCGCCCTTCGACGACGACGAGGGCCGACCAACCGACTCAATGAGAGATCGTCGTTGGAAGGGCTGAGTAGGGTCACATCGGACGAGGCAACGCCCAACCGCGTGTTGTTGAATGGTCATCAATGGTGCCGACGCACGGCTAGCCGGCGGCCAGCGCGCCGGCTAAGAGGGCTGGATGGTCGAAGACCTCGAGAGGATCGCATTTTACCTCTAATTTATTACTATCAAACTTTAAGTTTGATGGAATCTCTTTTACTTGGTTATTTTTAATATTATTTTCAATTAAAGTTTTTGAAACATTTTGTTCTTTAATATTAATCACATCGTTCACTCTGCATTGAAAACTAGGAATGTTAACGACTTTTTTATTTACAGTGATATGACCATGATTCACAAGTTGTCGAGCTTGTGCCATGCTTTTCGCATAACCTAAAGTAAAACAAATGGTATCTAACCGCATTTCTAAGAGTTGAAGTAAAATTAAACCTGTAACTCCTTGACGTCTTCTTGCTTCTTTTACATAACGGTATAATTGATTCTCCGTTAATCCGTAGTTAAACTTTAACTTTTGTTTTTCTTCAAGACGAATACCATACTCAGTTAACTTTTTATTGGTATCTGAACCCGGTCTCACCCGAGGCTGCGGCCAGTCATCATTGCTGGCCTGTTACGCGAAGGCGAGACCGCGAACATCATCGCCGCCAGCAAAGTTGGTAAGTCTTGGCTGTCGATGGATCTTGCCATGTCGGTTGCCACGGGTTCGGCCTGGCTGGGAAACTTCGCCACGGCTCGTGGACGCGCGTCGCCGTTGCTCGACAACGAGCTGCACTACGAGACACTGGCGGACCGCCTGTCGGCCATCTGCGCGGCACGCGGCCATGATCCCGCGTCGTTGGTGGACAGCTTGCACGTCGTGAGCCTGCGTGGCCAAGGCGCGGATCTGCTGCAACTCAAGGCACGCATGGAGAGCATCCCGCCTGGATCGTACAGTGCCATCATCCTGGACGCCATGTATCGGTTCATTCCGGCTGGCGTCTCAGAGAACGATAACGCGGCGGTGATGACGATCTACAACACTCTCGACCAAGTGGCCGACCGTCTGCGGTGTGCGTTCGTCGTGATCCATCACTCAAGCAAAGGCGAGCAGGGTCACAAGGCCGTCACGGACGTTGGCTCTGGAGCCGGGTCAATGTCGCGAGCCGCTGACACGCACCTGGTGATCCGGCCACACGAGGAACCTGACTATGCGGTCTTGGAAGCGGCTGTCCGGAGTTTCCCGCCGGTGAAGCCGCTCACCATTTACTACCGCCATCCCTGTTGGGAGCCGTCCGAGGTGTCACCTCAGGTTGGCACACCCAAGAGTTCAGCGGAACGGCGGCAGGAGAAGACCGACGACGAGACTCGCGCACGGATCATGCAGGCGTTGGCCGGCGGCCGGTCGCTGTCGGTCGGCCAACTGCGTGGCCAAACCGGGTTTGGCGACACGCGAGTCTCCCGGAGGGCTGTCGCAACTGCGAGCTAGTGGCGAGGTGGTTTCCAAGACCGTCCGTCGCAAGTCCACAGGCAAGAAAGCGGTGGTGTATTTTGCCAAGCCTGCGGAGTAATTTGTACGGCGTTTTGTACGCCGTTTTGTACGTACAAAACGGCGCGTACATTGGTTGTTTGTACGGACCCTATAAGGGACGTACATACAAACATGGAGTACGGGCTAAAGAACAAATGACCAGTATTCAGGGAGGATAACAAATGACCAGTATTCAGGGAGGATCATGCGTGACTCAATCCACATCTTTGGTGCAGATTTCTAAAGCACGCCAGGCATTGCAAGCAGCATCGTCCCTGCACGACGTGCTATCCATTCGCGATAAGGCGGAAGCGATCCGCTGCTATCTTAGTGCGGCCAGCGAGAGCCGCCAGTGCCAGAACCAAGCCGCCGAGCTGAAGCTGCGAGCCGAACGCAAGGCTGGCGAGATGCTGGCGAAGATGCCAGAGATCAGTAAGGGTAGAAAGAAATGTCCCAGCATGGGACATTTAATCTTGATGCCGTTGGGTTAACACGCAATCAATCATCCCGCTACCAAGCCGAAGCCCGCGTGCCCGATGAGGTGTTCGAGAAGTGGGTGGAAGACTTCGACAAGGACAACGACGAACTGACGCAGACGCAACTGCTGCGGTTGGAGCGAGGCTTGCGCAAGGAGGAGAAGGTGGCTGAGCTGAACTCGGTGGCTACCATCGAGGCCAAGGCAGTGCAGGGTGTCTACGATGTGATCGTGATCGATCCGCCTTGGCCGATGGAACGCTGCCGGAACCACTGACTTTTGATTTCACCTCGATTTTACCTGCAAGCGAAGGCACGCGGTTTATTGGTTCTGCATCCAAGACCACGCTCGGCGGGCAGTTCGTGTTTGGTATCGACACGACTAAGAGCCCTGTCTACCTGCTCACCGCCCAAGACAGTTTTCCACCATCCCAACCAACCGAGGCGACGTCGCTGAACGCCGCGATAGATTTGTCCGTGACCCTGGACGGAGCACCACTTGGTGATGGCTTGCTCTTCGTTTCCGACGGCTTGGCCAGCTTAACGCCCACTGTAGCTATGGACTTGGCTGGCGTCGACGGCGGAAAACTTAGACTCGACAACACCCTGCAGTGTGCAGACATTTCAACTTGCATGGCGACTACCGTTACGAGCAGCCAGCTTGACCTAGCCGTCAACCAGATCATCGTCGGACCACGGTTTGGTGGTGATTTCGGAGTTTCTTCAGCATCGTAGACGATGATATGGAAGACGGCATTCCGATCGCACAAGGTACGATCGACATTGATACGGGCGCGATGTCGCTCGAGCTACGACGGATTGAGGGGACGGTGGAGGGCGTCGTCGATATTGTGATCGATGATTTGGCAGACGACCCCGGCTTAGTACTCAACTACAACCCCAATGCCCTGCCATGCGATCCACTTGCGACGGCAACTGATGTCCTGGTTTCCATGCCCATCCTTGAGCTGGAAGGCGAGAGACCTTCAGCTACCGCTTCCGAGGTTGTCAAAACCTCCCCACATCGTATCTTTAAAGTAGGCTAATCCACCAAGATCAAATGTTGTTTTGGTGAAATCTGATTTAATTAAGGTTGAAAACTGGAAACGGAGATCAAAATTAACCTGATAATAATAACCTCCTGTGATATACATATGTGTTTGGAGGGCATTGCGTTGACTTAGTCCGAAATCAAATTCTGATTTAATAAGATGATTGAAACTTACACCGGCATAATATTTCTCACGCTGCAAAAAGACACCCATTGCTAAGTCGGGTCTAACCTGAGACTCTTTTCCTTTACCTTGAAGCAAGGGATCACCCGGATCAATTGCTCTATATTTTTCAAAGTCTACGGTTTGAGAATAAATGCCCGCTTTAAGCCCAAAACTTAACTTACTTCCTTTCAATGCAAGATGGTATGCGTAGGAAGCTTGGGCTTCCAAATTATTTTGTGGCCCCAGTCGATCGTTTACCACATAAGCCCCGAATCCACTGTTGATTTTATTTATTGGAGCCGACATGCTAACTATTTGAGTTGTTGGGGCGACTCCGCCACCAAATGTTGGTTGATAGCCTAACCATTGAGTGCGGTGAATAGCCGTGAATTTAGTAGTACCCTCCACACCTGCATACGCTGGATTATAATACAGTGTATTGAACATGTATTGTGTAAACTGGGGGTCTTGTTGACCTTTCGCGCTAAAAAATGTTCCGGTCAGGAAAACTAAAAAATAAACTTTCTTCACAGTTTCTTATTGAACAGGACTTAAAGATAAATCAATTCTTGTCACACTTTCAATCAAATGTAATTAAAGTGTAATAAAATATGAGTCCTTGTAAAAAGGTAAGGGTTAAATAGTTATTTAATTCCGTTGGCCGCCTTTATATAGAGTTCCAATGCTCCCGTCATAGAGGGGGCGTTTGGTAGGGGCGCTTCAATATCCAAAACAAAGTTGGCGTCCTTAACCGCTTTGGCTGTGGTAGGACCAAACGCAGCTATGCGTGTGCTGTTTTGAACAAAATCAGGAAAGTTGATGAGAAGCGAGTTGATGCCTGACGGACTGAAAAAAGCGAGAATATCGTAATACACATTTTTTAAATCGCTCAGATTAGCGGCAACTGTTTGATACATAACTGCCTCGGTGAAATGAAATCCATTGTCGGTAAGAAAATCAGGGATATCATTTTTTCGAATATCCGAACACGGAAAAAGGAATTTCTCGTTCTTATGCTTCTTTATGATCTCCAGTAAATCTTTGGTGTCTTTTAAACCGGTAAAGATTTTTCTCTTTCTTATAACTATATACTTCTGCAGGTAATTAGAAGTTTGGTCTGAAATGCAAAAATATTTCATGTCGGCTGGCATCTCTAATTTCAATTCTAAACAGATCTGAAAGAAATGATCAACTGAATGGCGGCTTGTAAAAATTACTGCGGTATGCTGAAGGATGTCGACTTTTTGTTTTCTGAATTCTTTAACCGGAACTGCCTCTACTTGTATGAATGGGCGAAAGTCAATCTTGACGTTATAGCGCTCCGATAGTTTAAGGTAAGGTGAATTAGCATCCGTGGGTTCTTCCTGTGTGACCAAAATGCTTTTTACTTTTCGCATTCTGTCAGTTGCAGTTTCTGTCATATCTACACGCTTCGGCTTAAAACAATAACACTCTTCCTAAAATCATTAAAGGAATGATTTCAGTTGCGCAAAGGTAGGAAAATAAATGAAAAAGAGGGAACGAGGTGCGCGCCAATAATTTGAGAAACAAAAAAAGAGTTCCAATTATGATAAAAATTCCGCCTATTGTAAGCAGGTTGTAAAACAAGTTTGGGTTTTGCGAATGGAAAATAAAGTAGACTATTGCCAAACACGCCATCACTCCGGCCGTAACAAAAAGTAAGCGCACAAAATTGAAAAACTGAAAACGAACGCTGGCTCGTAAACCAAAAAGCAGCGAAAAGCTTGTAATCAAAATAAGCTTTGTTGCCAGCAACGCTAAAATGATTGTAGATAGTAATATCCAATATAAAAATGCTTGCGATGTGGAATTGAAAACAAAATTTCCCGCAAGGTAAACCCGATCAGGGGCGATATTAAAAATGATCATCAACACAAGGCCCAAAAAGAAACCTATCAGCGCAAAGAAAAATAAATTTATACTTGCTCCAATTCTACTAGCTACCGTTGACTCATCTCGATCTTGTAATGAAAATAATTTAATAACATTCAAGTAATCCAGCGTTAGGCCAGCGTTTACACGAAGCAACCCAATAAGCGCCATAAGCAAGAGCAACGAAGCTATAATCACAAAGTCTGAAAAGAAATTTCCAAGTCTCGGGAGATTATCAACATCAGCCTGACTTGTATATGAAAGCAATACGGTTTTAAGTGAGTAAATAGGATCTTCCTGATGAACTCCCATAAAAAGTTTTCCTTGATACAAAGTCCACAAACTATCTACCTGAAGGGTAAGGCTATCCTTAAACTGGCCACAAAGTTTTCCATTAATAAAAAGTGAGAACGATTGGCGATCTTGAATTACCAAGGTACTCCCTAATGACTTTCTGTCTAAAGTAAAATAAATGGTCTTGCTCTTCTTTCCAGAATACTTTTCAAGCTTTTCCTGGTGTTGAACTTGCCAGTCCTGACGAAGATCTTGAGTGATCATACGTTGCGAAATCCCCGGAAGGGATAAAAGCAGTACCATAGAAAAAGTGAGAAAACGCGTCATGTCAGGAACGCAAAAATATCAGATTAACAGAGTAATAGAAACTCCCGACTATCTTTGAGGCAAATGGCTGGGCTTTATTTTCATATTCCGTTTTGCAAGCAAGCTTGCCATTATTGTGATTTTCATTTTTCAACCAACCAAACACTTAAGCAGGAATTGGTAAATCAGCTTGCCGAAGAATTAATTCTTCAAAAAGATTATTTGCAGGGCGAGCCCATCGAAACAATTTATCTGGGTGGCGGAACACCGTCTCTGCTTACCGCTCAAGAACTTGAAACTCTGTTTACTTCCATCCAAAAAAATTATCCGGTTGCTTCCGATGTTGAGGTGACCTTAGAGGCAAACCCCGATGATCTGAATTCTCAAAAATTAAATGAGATGAAAGCTGCGGGTGTTAACCGGCTAAGTATCGGCATTCAATCCTTTGACGAAACTGTCTTAAAGTTTCTTAATCGTGCACATACTTCCATCGAAGCATTGGGTTGCGTGGACGCTGCCCATAAAGCAGGCATTCAAAACATTAGCATTGATTTAATTTATTCGATACCCGGTCAAAATGAGGAAACCTTAAAAAGAAATCTTGCAACTGCTTTAACCTTGCAACCCAATCACATCTCTGCGTACTCTCTAACCCTTGAAGAAAAAACCGTTTTTGGCCACTGGGCAAGTAAGGGTAAGCTCCATCCAATAGAAGAAGATCTCTCTGCACAACAGTTTGAATTAGTAATGGACTTGCTTACACAGGCCGGTTATCAGCACTACGAAATTTCAAATTATTGTTTACCCGGCTTTCAGTCTAAACACAATACCAGCTATTGGAAAGGCAAAAAATATTTAGGGTTAGGACCAAGTGCTCATTCTTATGATGGAGCAACCCGGCAATTTAACATACCTAATAATCACCGCTATATAAAAAGCATTCAAAAAGGCATTGTTCCCTTTGAGCGGGAAGAATTGACCAACGAAAACAAAATCAATGAATACCTCTTTACGTCACTGCGCACCGAATGGGGTTGTAATCTACATTACCTTGCGGAACAACTTGGGCACGACCTGCTAATTCAAAACAAGGCCTATCTGAATCAACTTCTTTCTAATAATCTGATTGATTTAAGGGGGGATACCATTACGCTTACGCGCACAGGAAAACTACTTGCCGACAAGATTGCAGCCGATCTTTTTGTTCCTGCCGATAACAATTGATTACTTGAGAATTACTATTTTAACAACAAAATGACCCCAGAAGAAAAGCGAGTTTACCTGTTATTGAAGTCCGTGATCTATTATTATCATGGTCTTGATGACCCTGAGAAAAAAGATTTGGAGAAGGCATCTCAGGAATTGGATGCAGCCGAAGAACTTGCTTGGGCGTTAGCTTTTGTAGCCGAAGATTATGTTACCGCGTTTGAGCGGGCTCGGGATTTTCTAAATCATATTATTGGCGATTACCCAAAAGAAAAACGAGTTAGTCTGATTGACATGGTTTGGCAATCCAACAATGTAAAAGGCTACGTAACCGAAATGGAAGCCACCGCCATGTTTAAACTCGCCCGCGATTGGAACGTGGAAAAAGAATTGGTTGAGTTGGTACTGAAATAATAACGCCACGAATCTTTGTGGCGCTCTCTTACAAACTCATCATATCCTTAAACTTGGCGGCTTGCCTACGGCTTACCTCCACCTTATCGCCACCACGCAGTTTTACCATTAAACCACCGTTGAACCAAGGCTCAATCGCCTCCACCCAACTTAAGTTGATGATGTGTTTGCGGCTTGCTCTGAAGAACGCGCGTTCATCCAATCGATCGTCCAATGCATTCAGTGATTTGTGAATCATGGGGCGATTGGTATCAAAATATACTTTTATGTAATTGCCGTCCGATTCAAAGAAACGGATGTTGGCCAGATTTACAAACCAGCAACGCTCGCCATCTTTTACAAATACCTGATCTTCCGAGCCCTAATTTCTTTCCTGCTGCACGACCTGCCTTAGCCCGCTCTTTCTCCATGATCTTTTGAACGGCTTCGCTTAGTCGTTCGGCCTGAATAGGTTTTAATAGATAATCCAAAGCGTTTACCTCAAAACCCTTCAAGGCAAACTCATCGTATGCCGTGGTGAACACCACCAATGGCACAGACTCCAATGATTCCAGCAATTGGAAACCCGTGCGCCCTGGCATCTGAATATCCAAAAAAAGCAAATCCGGATTAAGGTCATTAATCATTTGCTCCGCTTCATCGGCATTCATTGCCTCCCCTACTATTTCTATGGATGGATGTTCTTCTAATAATTTAGCCAACTCTTTGCGCGCCAGGCGCTCATCATCAATAATCAGTGCTTTCATCAATTAGTTTTTTGTGGTAGAATGGCCAAAATCATCATAATGGCCATTTCATGAATTATGTAAATGTGGAATTATTATTTCAGTGAGTACAAAATTATCCTTTTCATTGTTAATTGCGAAGTGCGCCTCGCTACCATACAGTAATTTCAATCGCTGCGATGTGTTCACAAGCCCAAGACCCGCTCTTTTTTTATGACCATTAACATGGTAATGTCCACTGTTTCGAATCTGGATTTTAAGTTTTCCTTTCTCCACTTTGGTTTGAAGTTGCACCACGCCACCTTCGGTCAATTTAGAAATGCCATGCTTTACACCATTCTCAACCAATGTTTGAATCATGAGTGGGGGTACTAAAAAATTCTTAGAAGCAGGATCAATATCAAACTCAGTTCTCAGGCGTTCTTCAAACCGAATGCTTTCCAAACCCAGATAATCGCGAACTACTTTAAGCTCATCACCAAATTTGGTCAATCCTTTCTTTTCTGTAACCAGCGAGTTTCGTAAAATATTTGAGAGTTGATTAATTGCCTGTTTAGACTTTTCTGGGTTTTCGTCTACCAGCGCACGGATACTATTAAGTGCGTTGAAAATGAAATGCGGATTTAACTGCGACTTTAAATTACTAAGTTCTATTTCCTTTACGGATGCTTCCAACTTTAATGATTTATTATAACGCTCAAAATAATTGTAGATAAAGTAAAATACCGACCACAAGAAAAAGAAGAAAGCATAAACGGATGATAACCCTAAGATGTTTTTAGGATCGAAGATGACTGATTTATTAAACAGTCCTAACGGGAGAGAAACGGGAATGCGCAAAAAGTACATCACAATACCCAGCGACAAAACAGTCACAAACAATCTTGGTATCAGTTTGGACATACTCCAGCTTAACCATCGGTTGTTGTTAATGTAGGTGCGAAACCAATGCGTGATGAGAAAGCAAAAAAATGCTTCGTAAGAAAGAAAGATAATCCGTTGATTACTAACGGTTCCATTTCCCAGCACAATGGCTCCTACAATCTGCACAACAGCATACAGTGCCCAGCCACCAATTTGTAAAAGCCAATATAACCGCGCTTTGTTAAGCATATAATCCCGAAAGGTAGTAAATCAGAAAACAGAAAATTGTCTTCTTATATAAACGGAGCGATAAGGCTATAACCAAATCAATATTACAATTCAGGTTTCAAAAACTTACCTGTATAGCTAGCCGGATTTTTGGAAACTTGCTCAGGCGTGCCTTTGGCAACAATGCGGCCGCCACCCGCTCCGCCTTCCGGGCCAAGGTCAACAATATAATCCGCTGATTTAATCACATCCATGTTATGCTCAATCACCAGCACCGTATTGCCCTTATCTACCAACTTTTGTAACACATCCAGCAAATGACTGATGTCTTGAAAATGCAATCCGGTAGTGGGTTCATCTAAAATGTAAAGTGTCTTTCCGGTATCTCGTTTAGAAAGTTCTGTGGCAAGTTTTACGCGCTGTGCTTCACCGCCTGACAAAGTAGTTGCATGTTGACCCAACGATATGTATCCCAATCCCACTTCACTTAGCGTTTGAATCTTTCGTAGGATGCGGGGTTGGTTTTCAAAAAAGTTTACGGCTTCCTCCACCGTCATGTCCAACACATCCGAAATAGATTTTCCTTTAAAGCGTACTTCGAGGGTTTCTCGATTGTAACGCTTGCCTTTGCAGGTTTCGCAAGGCACATGCACATCGGGTAAAAATTCCATTTCAATTAAGCGCAATCCCGCACCCCCACACGTTTCGCAACGCCCACCCTTTACATTAAATGAAAACCGTCCCGTTTTGTAGCCGCGAATTTTTGCTTCGGGCATTTGCGAAAATAAATCGCGGATGTCGGTGAACACTCCTGTATAGGTTGCCGGATTTGAACGTGGCGTTCTTCCAATAGGAGATTGATCAACTTCAATTACTTTATCAATCAGTTTTAACCCTTCTATCTTTTTGTAAGGCAAAGGCTCGGTGCGTGAATTGAAAAAGTGCTGATTTAAAATTGGAAAGAGTGTGTCGTGAATGAGTGTAGATTTTCCACTGCCCGAAACTCCGGTTACACACACCAATGTTCCTAAAGCAATTTCCAGATCAACATCTTTCAAATTATTTCCCGTAGCACCTGTCAACGATACTACTTCGCCACTTCCTTTTCTTCTTTCTTTCAGATATTCAATTCCAATTTTGCCATTCAGGTATTGCGCAGTTGTGCTGTTATTTTTTAAGAACGTTTCCGGATCACCTTCTGCTACCACATTCCCGCCATGACGGCCCGCACCCGGACCAATATCAATAATGTAGTCCGACTCCAGCATCATTTCTTTATCATGCTCTACTACAATTACGGAATTTCCAAGGTCTCGTAAATCTTTTAATGCTTTTATCAACTTAGCATTATCACGCGCGTGCAAACCAATACTCGGCTCATCTAAAATGTAAAGTACACCCACTAATTGTGTTCCGATTTGAGTTGCCAGGCGAATGCGTTGTGCTTCTCCTCCACTGAGTGTTCTGAGCGGTCGATTGAGATGCAGATAATCCAATCCAACATCCAATAAAAATCCAATGCGTTTGCGAAGTTCCTTTAACACTTCTGTAGCAATGATGCGTTGCTTTTCATTGATCCGATTTTCCAATCCTTCAAACCATTTTTGAAGTGTATTGATATTCATCTCAGCCAACTGAGCAATATTTTTATCATCGATCTTAAAGTGAAGCGATTCTTTTTTTAGTCGTGCCCCCTTGCAATCGGGGCAAACCCGGGTAATGGTAAAGTCATCTACCCATTTTCGGATTGCTTCTGAGCCTTCATCTTTCTGTTTTTGCAAAAAGTTAATGATGCCTTCAAACTTTGTATTCCATTCCGTGCCCGGATATTTAACAGAAGCAACGGCCACAGGCACATCATCACCGTATAAAAGAACTTTTAACACCTCGTGTGGAAGATCTTTAATAGGAGCCGTGAGCGTAAGCTTATATCGTTTAAGGATGGCTTCAATCTTTTTAAAAATCCAGATGTCGCGATACTCGCCCAACGGCAAAATACCACCCCTACTAATACTTAATTTTTTATCAGGAATGATCGAGTCTTCAGTGATTTCTTCGATGGCACCTAAGCCCGTGCACGTAGGGCACGCCCCATATGGCGAATTGAAAGAAAAATTATTAGGAGCCGGTTCATCATACGATAGTCCGGTTTTAGGATCCATTAAAAATTTTGAGAAGTGCTGTACATTGTTCTTCTCATCCAACATCATGATTACACCTTTGCCTTCCTTCATGGCAGTGGCAATGGATTGGCCTAATCGGTGTCGGTCTTTTTGGTCAGGCACAATGCGATCAACCACAATTTCGATGTCGTGAATTTTAAAACGATCCACTTGCATCTTAGCCGTAATCTCCTGCACTTCGCCATCCACGCGCACTTTCGAAAATCCTTGCTTACGAATTTGCACAAACAACTCGCGATAGTGACCCTTGCGACCTTTAATAACTGGTGCCAGCAAGGTTAACTTTCTTCCTTGATAATTATTGATGATGGCATCCAGAATCTGATCTTCCGATTGACGCACCATCTTATCCCCGTTGAGGTAAGAGAACGCTTCGCCCGCACGCGCAAAAAGCAAGCGCAGAAAATCGTAAATCTCGGTAACGGTGCCAACGGTTGACCGTGGGTTTCGGGACGTTGTTTTTTGTTCAATGGAAATAACCGGACTAAGGCCGTTGATCTTGTCAACATCAGGGCGCTCTAAATTTCCTATAAAACTTCGTGCATAAGCAGAAAAGCTTTCCATGTACCTGCGTTGCCCTTCGGCATAAATGGTATCAAAAGCCAAGGAAGATTTTCCGCTTCCGCTGATTCCGGTGATAACAACCAGTTTGTTTCGAGGAAAGCTGACGCTGATGTTTTTCAGATTATGTTCGCGGGCGCCAATAATTTCAATGTAATCATGACCTGAGAGGTCAGTTATCTTTTTGGCGGCACCGGATTTCGTCATGATTTAAGTAAAATTCTAAAAGGAATACAAAAATGCGGGTAGGATCGTTGCCCCACAACAAGAATCAAATGAAAGAATTAAAAAAAACAGGGTGAACTAGAATAGGAAACTCACCAAAAGCAGGGTAGAGTTTATTTCTCCAACTTTATCACTAACAAGGATGTATTTTTTATTTTCCAATTTAAACCCTTGTGCTTGCTTTGTCTCCGGATCAATCACCCAATACTCCTTTACTCCAAATCTCTCATAGAGTGTCTTCTTCTTCACAAGGTCATGGCTTTTATTACCAGAGGAAAGAATTTCAAATACTACATCTGGCACCCCATGAAAATGACCTGATTCATTAAGTCCGGAAGTGCCATTTAACACGATCGTAATATCTGGTTGAACAGCATTGCTTACTTCATCTAAATAAATATCGAAGGGAGCAATAATTACTTTCCCCTTGCTTTTGTCTTCTACCTCATCACTTAGTTTTCTAAAAATAGACTGAAGTACAGATTGATGTTTATAAACGGGTGATGGAGACATATAAATTACATTATCTATTAACTCAGCCAGAGTTCCTTGAGGAAGGTTTTTATAAACCTCCATGATGGTGCGGGGTGGGCTTTCAATTTGGCTTTCCTTCATAACACTTCTAACAACATTTGAAGTTACTAATAAATTCAATTTAGAAATAATTCTAAATCGAGAACGCAAAAACTACTTATAAACCGCAATGGGAAAATCATTGCCGAACGAATAGGCTGATGGATACTGGGCTGTTCCTTTTAATTGTTCAGAAAGTTCTGGTACTTTATTTTCAATGTAGGTGCTCAATTCGCGAATGGTAAGTTTTTTATCTCCGTTCACATCTGCCTTTCCATCCAGCCCTTCAATCAAAGAATACGTAAAAATTCCATGTCCTAATTTCTCAAACTCAGACGCAAATTGATTGGATCCTGTTGAGGTAATCCAAAAAGTTCCAGTGCTTCTTGCTAATTGTGCAATTGCTTTTTCTTCTGCAACGCCTCGCGCTGTTACCGACTCCAGTGCGCCTGCTGATTGGCAGGCATCTAAAATAAAAATCTGCTTTTGCGCATTAATGGACTCTGCATACTCTTTTAAAGAAGAAGCCGCAATCGCTTTATCTTTCAACATGTCATCACGACCATAAAGTTGCGTCACATCTGTGGGGACTATATAAAACTCCTTCGCATCCACACCTTCGCCAGACATTACACCATGCCCTGCATAATAAAATACAACTATATCTTGCTCCAGTGATTTCTTTCGCACATCATCAAGCGCGTTAACAATACTTGACTTTATAGCTTTATCATTTCTAATGTTATAGGGTACAATCGCTTTAAAAATTGTTGATGACGATTGCTTCATGCTCTTTTCAACTGCATCCGCATCTGCCTGAGCATAGTTCAAATTGTACTTTGGATTTTTGTATTTATTAATTCCAATCGTTATTAAATAGAGTGTCGGTTTAGCTTCAGTGGCTCCTTTATACGTAATTGTAAATTTTGATTTTTCTGAATCGACCCCACTTTTACTGCCGGCACTAACAAAGAAAAAATTCTCTTCGCCAAACGAAGAGGTTAAGCTAACATCAAATGTATATGTTGATCCGGCTGCCGGAAGTGTCTTGATAAGTTTTGAGTTTTGATACAGACGAACCTCCGTAACCTCTTGTGGGTTTTCAGTAATCTCAACTGCTATGGTAGAATTTTTTTGAGTAGACGTATTCGCAGCTGCAGACGAAAAGTTTTTTCCATTGATACTCTTTACTGCAACAACGGGTATTTTGGAAACTACCTGCTCTACATCAAAACTTGCCAAAGTACTCGACTCTTCATTAATAATCTGAGTTAGCAGCCGAGGTGCAAACCCTCTTTCCAAGGTACTTTCGAGCGAAGTCTTTTGTATACCACCCCGGGTTGTCCAGTAAACCTTTGCCAATGCAGCAGGAGTTCCATCCACACGGCCATCTTTTGAAACAATAGCGAAGTCATCATTCCCATCACAAAAGAAATATCCAACGATAGAATTGCTTTTTAAATCATAAACCTGGTTGATGTTGTTACCCAGCGAATTAATTAAAAACTTACCGCTATTCCCCAATGGAAAAGGAATTGCATTACCTACCCCCAAATAGATATATCCGGGTAATTTATAGCCATCCGATTTAGTGGTGAACGTAAACGTTCCTGATTCTAAGTCATATACGTTGAAGGACTTCGATGCCGTGATCCCCAAAAATTTATCTTCTGAAATTACTCCTCCGTAGGGCATGATCGCGTTTACAATGAATCCAACCGTGTTAATCTCTTTCAAAAGTTGAAGCGAGTTTCCATCAAATACTTTTACTTCAGTTTTTGTGCCTAGTTTATTAATTCCTGATGTCACCATCCTTTTTCCGTTTGCTTCAAACGCTACCATCGAATAAACTCCCTTTTTAGTTTGAGCCAAGTCGTTACCTGTTTTTATATCAAAAAGTTTTATTGAGTTGCTTTCACCAATTAGTGCCATCACGCCTACGGCAATTGAAGTTCCATTCGGATTAAGCGCCAAGGCACTTACGTGATGTTTTTTGTACTGAAATGTATTGATCTCCTTGAGTGAATTAAGATCCCAAATTGTTACCCAGCCTTCGCGCTGACCAGCGGCCAGCAAATTAGCGGACGACAAATAGGAAGATTTTGTGATCACTGCTTTTGTTGTGAATTGAGTTAGCGTCTTTTCTGTTTTCCAATCCAATACAAAAACTTGACTTGCTTCAATCATAATGATCTTGCCATCGTTGGTGAGTTGGAGATCAAACAAATCATCCAGTGGCCCGGAAATACTTTTTACAAACCGGCCGGCTTGCACATCAAATATTTTTATGGTCTTGTTTTTAAAAACAAAAGCAACATGTTTACCATCAGCTGAGGCTGCCATTCCTATTTGCTCTGAAGTAAGTTCTGATTTTGTATAGCCTAACCGAACAAGATCCACCTCTTGTCCAAAAACGGAAAAACTTGTTAGCACAATTAGAAGTAATACAAAACTTGCTTTCATTTTTTTATTAGGTTAGGCCACTTCCTTTCCAGTTGCCCATTGCAACATCTCAAACCAATCCTGTCGGTCAAGTTTTATTTCCATTGATTTTGCAGCCTCTGTTATACGCTCTGGTTTTGTAGTGCCAATCACTGGAAAAATTAACGAAGGATGACGCAGCAGCCACGCAATTGATAATTGACTGTAGGAAGCATTATACTTTGATGCTTTGCTAAACATTTCGCGTTCACCCCCCACCTGCTTGCCTCCTCCTAATGGTGACCAGGCCATCGCAGAAGTGCTTCGTTCCATTAGTAAATCCAGATCGCCATTGAATAGCGAATCCACTCGTGTTAGTGAAATCTCAATTTGATTTGTTACTAATGGAACCTTCAAAAACTTTTGCAACATCGTAAACTGACTTGGCGTAAAATTTGAAACTCCAAAATGCAGTACTTTGCCTTCTTGCTTTAATTGTGTGAATGCTTCGGCAACTTCCGTAGGGTTTAATAATGGATCCGGACGATGGATAAGTAAAAGATCAAGATGATCTGTTCCCAACATCTTCAACGAGTTTTCGGCAGACCAAATGATATTTTCTTTCGAAGTATCATAATGCTTCACCCAGGTGGCTGGTCGCTTAGTAGAACTAAATTTTATACCACACTTGGATACAAGCTCCATCTTATTTCTAAGGGCTGGATTTTTACGCAGCACATTTCCAAAAATTTCTTCATTGCCATGATCTCCGTAAATATCAGCGTGATCAAACGTAGTAACACCTTCATCCAATGAAGTTTGAATTAGTTTGGCAACCGTATCCTGCGAAACCGTATTCCAACGCCAGGCACCAGCAATAATGCGCGAGAACTCAGGCCCTTCCGGATGAATTTTTCTGCGTTCCATTATTTTGATTTATGTTGATAACAGGTATTATCCTTACTGGAGGTCATGCGCTTGCAACGTGTGCCATCCGCAGTTTTACCTTTGCACTGACTTACTTTATCTTTAAAATGCTCATCGGGTTTGCATACCCCACACCCGGTTTTCCCTGCCTTCTTAGCAGCTGCTAATGTCATGTTATCGGCATCGCCCGAAAGTTTGCAATCAGCCGTATGGTATTTTTCTCCTTTGGCAGATGAATAAACCGTTTGCGCTTGACTGGTAACAGCAATTGCCACCATAAAGAATGTTAATACAAGAAATTTTTTCATAAGAAAGAGTTTGGATCAGGCAAGTTCCGCATTTCTGCGAAAAGAAAAAACAACATCTTCTTAGTATCTTCACCATTCAATTTTTGAACTATGATTTTTACCTCATTGCACAAATCCCTATCTAATCTTTCTTTTTACTTCACGATTGTCATCGGAATGGCTTTCAGTGCGTGCACTCCTAAACCTCCTGTTGAGCATTCAACCGAAGCTTCGCTTGCCGATTTAAAAGTGTATGACGGATTGGAAGTAACGCTCTTTGCGTCTGAGCCGATGTTCAGTAATCCTACTAATCTTGCTGTTGACGATCGTGGCCGGGTTTGGATTTGTGAGGCGTATAATTACCGCAATCAACTC
This sequence comes from uncultured Cytophagales bacterium, assembly GCA_963787095.1. Lineage (GTDB taxonomy): Bacteria > Bacteroidota > Bacteroidia > Cytophagales > Cyclobacteriaceae > ELB16-189. Next base: position 17,031 of record CAWBCB010000094.1, read on the forward strand.
AATCCAAAAAATCCTGTAAAGAAAGAAGGCGATCGCATTATGATTTTGGAAGATACCGATGGCGATGGCAAAGCCGATAAAAGCAAAGTATTTTATCAGGGTACGGATGTAAACTCAGCGCTTGGTATTACGCTGCTAGGCAATAAAGTTATTGTTTCATGCAGTCCAAATGTATTTGTCTTTACGGATGAAGACGGAGATGATGTTCCGGATAAAAAAGAAATTTTCTTTCAAGGCGTGCAAGGTGTGCAGCACGATCATGGCATGCACAGTTTTGTGTTTGGCCCTGATGGAAAATTGTATTTCAACTTTGGCAACGAAGGAAAATCATTACTCACCGCTGCGGGCGATACCGTAGTTGATGTTCGTGGAAGAAAAGTAGTAACCAATGGAAAACCTTTTCGGGAAGGGCTTGTGATGCGTGCAGATCTTGATGGAAACAATGTTGAAGTACTCGCCCATAATTTTAGAAACAACTATGAAGTAACGATTGATCCATTCGGCACACTTTGGCAATCCGATAATGATGATGATGGAAACAAAGGCACGCGCATCAATTATGTAATGGAAGGTGGCAACTATGGGTATAAAGATGAAATGACCGGAGCAAGTTGGAATACGCGCAGAACAAACATGGAAAAAGAAATTCCACTTCGGCATTGGCATTTGAACGACCCCGGTGTAGTGCCTAATCTTTTACAAACGGGTGGTGGCTCGCCTTCGGGCATTACTATTTATGAAGGCACGTTGTTGCCAAAAGCATTTCAAGGTCAGATGATTCATGCAGAGCCGGGCAATAATGTTGTGCGCTCGTATCCTGTTGAAAAAAATGGTGCCGGGTATTCAGCCACTATTGTAAATATTTTGGAAGGTCAGAAAGATCAATGGTTTCGTCCGGTAGATGTTGCTATTGCACCTGATGGTTCTTTGTTTGTTGCCGATTGGTACGATCCCGGAGTAGGTGGCCATCAGGTGGGTGATCTTGATCGTGGAAGAATTTATCGTGTGGCTCCGGCAAAGACAACCTATCAAACCAAGCGACCTGATTTTAATTCTGTAGAAGGCTCGATCACTGCATTACTAAATCCAAACCCAGCCACGCGTTACTTAGGCTGGACGGCCCTGGCAATTTTTGGTGAACAAGCCGAAGTTCCTTTGAAACAACTTTGGACATCTAATAATGCATTTCAACGGGCGCAAGCTTTGTGGTTGCTGGCTAAGTTGCCCACTGCCGAAACTTATTTGAATGAAGGATTGAATGATTTAAATCCTGACATCGTCATTACAACACTTCGCGTGGAGCGATCGCTTGGTAAAGACATTCTTCCCATTGTTGAAAAATTAGTAAACCATTCCTCAGCACAAGTGAGGCGCGAAGCGGCTCTCGCTTTGCGCGGAAACAATTCACCCAAAGCAGCCGAGTTGTGGGCAACCCTTGCCATGCAACACGATGGAAAAGATCGGTGGTACTTAGAAGCACTTGGAATTGCTGCCACCGGAAATGAGAATCTGTATTTCACTGCGTGGAAAAAACAAGTTGGTAAAAATTGGGATACTCCTGCCGGGCATGATCTTGTTTGGCGTATCCGCAGTAAAGAAGCGATGCCCATGATGGCCGAACTCATTAAAAATGCTGACAAAAATGAAATGATGCGCTACTACCGCGCATTCGATTTTCAAACAGATGCTTCCAAGCAAGCTGTGCTTTCAAAATTGGTAACGGAAGTAGGCGGAGAAAAAGTTTTGTTTGCACTCAAGCACATGGATGCCGGCAATACCAAACTTGCTCCGGCTGTGCGCACCATACTTGAACAATGCACTTGATCAATACAAAGGCAAACTTGAGTTTGTAGAATTAGTGTCTCGCTTTAAGTTAGAGAACAGAGCGCCTGATTTATTAGCCTTAAGTATTCAATATCCGGATAGTACCATGGGCAAAGAAGCGATGAAGGCGTTGCTTGAGTGGGATCAAACAAAACTTATTGAAGCTAAGCTTGCCAGCAAAGACAAAGATGTTGTGCAAAATATGATCAAATCCATGCGCCCATTTATCTCGCGCAAGAAAACGATGGCGATGATGGAACACATTATTATG
>CAWBCB010000095.1:0-7731 GCA_963787095.1 uncultured Cytophagales bacterium
GCCACGTATTGCTCACGCCTCTTTGCCGGGCAGCAACGCTACTCCAACAGTCTGAGCTACGGCACCAGATTCTCGTTTCCGGGGTGGTCGGATTGGCGCGGGTTCGAAGTGCGGCTGCTGTCCACTGCCGTGGCTGGCCACAAGCTGATGCTTGGCTTGGAGGGCCAGGACAACACGCGCGTCGACCAGGCGATGCAAGACCTCGCCCAGCCCGCCAACAATCTGCTCATTCGCAGCCCCGGATACCGCGTCGGCGTCTACGCCCAGGACGAATGGCGCGTCACCGACACCCTGGCGACGACCCTGGGCCTGCACGTCGACCGCCACAATGCGGCCGCGAGCAAGCTCAGCCCGCGCGCCGCGCTGATCTGGCGGGCCACGCCTGCCACCACGGTGAAGGCCTTGTACGGCCGCGCCCACCGTGAGCCCAATGCCCATGAGCGTGACTACGACGACGCTCTTTCGCAGGTCAGAAATCCGACGCTCAAGGACGAGAACATCGACACGCTGGAATTGGTGGCCGACCACCGCGTCGCCCCGGATTTCACCCTGCGCGGCTCGGTCTACAGCTGGACCATGAACAACCTCGTGACGCTTGGCATCGACCCGGTCAGCGGCTTGACGCAGTACCAGTCCGGAGAAAGGATCAAGGCGCACGGATTGGAGCTCTCGGCCGACAAGGCCTGGGCCAGCGGTGCGCGCTTGCGCGGCAGCCTGACCGCGCAGCATGTGCGTTATGCCAGCAGTGCGCGGCTGCTCAACTCGCCCATGCTGCTTGCCAAATTCAACCTGTCTGCGCCGCTTCCCTGGGCCGGTCTGCACGCCGCCTACGAGCTGCATTACGACAGCCCGCGGTTGAGCCTGGCCGGCACTTCCGAAGCGTAAAACTCTGCAGTACTATAGCGGCCCATAGTGGCATACAATAACCCAAGGTCAGCATGCACCTTACTATAATTGATGTTGTCCGTAATCCCTTCTGTTTCATAAGATAGCTTGGCACTTAAAAAAAATGGCTCTGCCTCTTTGAATTTCCTTTCTTCATATAACTTTTCTGCTATGTCCAATAAGTCTCTGCTCTTTTGAGCGGCAGTTTTCTTTGATTCATCTGTGTTAAAGCTTTTTACTGCCGATGCAGTTTTAGTTGCCCTTTCATTTAAATCCTTTACGTTCAGCATTCCGGAGTTGTCAATTACCGTGATGGCATAATTAAAGTCTGTTGAATCCAGTCGATCCCGGCTATCATCAATCTCATTATTAACTCGGTCCTTGCTGGCTTCCTTTACTTTTTTTACAAGCTTATCTTTCAACCCACCCAGTTGCGCCTGGCAGAAGAAAGGAAAAATTACAAATAGAATTCCAACAAAAAATGTCTTCTTCATTTTCATCAACATATCAACATCAAATTATTTAATCCCCAATAAAATTTAAAACGAATCACTTTCTCTATACGCCTTAATCAATGCCAACTCACCTTCTTTACCTTCTTTAGAGTTGCCATGCTCCATACCCATTATGCCACGATAGCCTTTATCATAAATGTGCTTGAAGATATTCTTGTAATTAATCTCACCCGTTGTCGGCTCTTTCCTTCCGGGATTATCTCCAATCTGGAAGTAAGCGATCTCATCCCACGTGGCATCAATGTTATTAATCAAATTACCTTCGTTCCGCTGCATGTGATAGATGTCGTACAAAATTTTACAGGAAGGACTTTTTACTGCTTTACAGATTTCAAAAGTTTGATCGGAGGTACGCAAAAATAATTCGGGTGTATCACTCAGGGGTTCAAGTACCATCACCAAGCCACTTGGTTCTAAAATTTCAGCCCCTCTGCGCAACGCATCTACCACATGGGCTGTTTGCACTCCTATCGGGGTTCTGCGATCGAAAAAGCCAGGAACTACCGTTGCCCATTTTGCATTCACTCGTTTCGCTGCCTCCACAGAGGTTTTACACGTCTTAATAAATACATCTTTGAATTCCTGCTTGCCAGTAGTTAACGAGATCTTCCAATTATCACCTCCATCAATTACAAAAACGCCCATAGTCATGCCGAGTTGAGCCAGCGTTTTACCAATTTGTTCTTGTTCGGCAACGGGGCGCCCCAGCAAACCATTATCCTCAATTCCACGAAAGCCCTGATCGGCAGCAAATTTAATTTGATCTATAAAATTATCACCAGCATGATTCTTAAACATCCCCGCATGAGGCGCATAATTCAATTTAAAAGTCTTTCCCGCTAAGGCATTACTGGATTGTTCTTTAGCTTGCAACGGATTAAAAGCCCAGGCAGTTGCCACGGTAGCAATGCCGGCCTGAATAAAATTTCTTCGCTTCATGGGATAGATATTTAAAGGTGAGGAATTGAGTTAAACAGTTAAATTTCAACAAAAATAACCAAAGGGTGAAACTATATCGAAACTTGTGCGAAGCCGTTGTGGAAGGTCTTCAGTCGATCTTTACAGACAATAAATATGCCGATAAAGTAATTGAGAAAATTTTAAAGAGCAATCCAAAGTGGGGCGCACGCGACAGACGCTTTATTGCCGAAACCATTTATGACATTGTGCGCTGGTACCGCCTGTTTAGAGAAGTATCAGATGCTGAAGAAGATGATTTTTGGAAATTGCTGGGTGTTTGGTGCCTATGGAACAATACGGAGTTTCCGGATTGGGAAGAATTTGAAGGGTTGAATAGAAAGAAAATTGAAGCACGGTATGAAGAAGTGCAATCCGATAGAAAAATTCGCGAGTCAATACCCGATTGGTTAGATGAGTTAGGTGAAAAGGAGTTTGGTGCCAACTGGGAAAAAGAATTAGTCGCTTTGAATGAAGAAGCGAAAGTTGTGTTGCGGGTAAACACCTTAAAGATTAATCGCAAATCGTTGCAAACTCAGTTGGACGAAGAAGAGATTGCCAGCGAAGCTCCGGCAAATTTTCCTGATGCGTTAGTTCTTGACCAAAGACAAAATATTTTTACCCGTCAACAATTTAAAGATGGGTTATTTGAAATACAGGATGCTGGCTCACAATTGATTGCACCCTATTTACGAGTAACACCGGGTATGCGTGTGATTGATGCGTGCGCGGGGGGTGGTGGCAAAACATTGCACCTCGCAGCGCTCATGCAAAACAAAGGGCGCATTATTGCCATGGACACCGAAGGTTGGAAATTAGAAGAATTAAAAAAACGCGCGCGAAGAGCCGGTGCAGGCAACATTGAAACGCGTGTAATTGAATCTTCCAAAACAATTAAGCGACTAGAAAATTCTGCCGATCGGGTGTTGCTGGACGTTCCTTGTTCTGGTTTAGGCGTGATCAGGCGCAACCCCGATGCAAAATGGAAACTCTCCATTGATTTCATTGAACGAGTTAAAGAATTGCAACAGCATATTTTGGCAGACTATAGTACGATGGTAAAAAAAGATGGCCTGTTGGTGTACTCAACGTGCAGTTTGCTTCCTTCCGAAAATGAAAAACAAGTAACTGCTTTTTTAGAAACTCATAAAGATTCATTTGAATTAGTTGATCAGAAATGGATGTTGCCTTCCGAAGGTTTTGATGGATTTTATATGGCGCTGATGAAGAGAATAAAATAGTGATGAGTAATGAGAATTTAGTACTAAGTCATTAGTAGAAAGTAAAAAGTCTTAATCAAATCTTTAACTTTAGACTTACTACTTTTAACTTTTCTTCTTTCTTATAAATATGAAAAAGTGTTTAACAAGTTTTCTTGCGATCTGTTGTGTTTTTTTTTGTTTTGGTCAGGATTTCAAAACGTACGACCAAACAATCCCTAACACTGCTATAACATTTAAAATGGCAGCTATCCCAGCTGGCAAATTTAAAATTGGAAGTCCGGCACAAGAGCGTAACAGAGACGAAGATGAAGGTCCACAAAAACAAGTTGAACTTTCGGGCTTCTGGATGGCGACTAAAGAAGTAACATTTGCTGAGTGGGATTTATATTTCAAAGACAACACGCTTCCACAAACAAAAACGATTGATGGCGTAACGCGTGCTACTCCGCAATACATCGACTTAACGTGGGGCATGGGTCGCGATGGCAAACATCCTACCAACAGCATGAGCCACACGGCAGCCATTATGTATTGCAAATGGTTGTATTCTAAAACCGGAATTTTCTTTCGCTTGCCTACCGAAGCTGAATGGGAATATGCGTGCCGCGCAGGAACAGAAACTACATATCCGTTTGGTAACGATGCCCAGAGTTTAAAAGAGTATGGATACTTTAAAGACAACAGCAATGGAAAGTTTCATCATGTGGGTCAGCTAAAACCAAACCCGTGGGGCTTGTATGATATGTTGGGTAATTTAAGTGAGTGGACGATGGATCAATATAATCCTTCTTACTATGAAACGATTCCCAGCAAAAATCCAATGACTACCGTGGGTGCCAAATATCCAAAAACAGTGAAAGGGGGCTCCTATTTAGACGAAGCCAAAGAATTGCGATGTGCCAACCGCATTGTGGCAAACGCAAACTGGAACGTGCGCGATCCGCAAATACCAAAAAGCAAATGGTGGCTAACTGATGGCATGTTTGTGGGCTTTCGGGTTGTTAGACCGTTGGTACAACCGTCAAAGGAAGAAATTGAAAAGTTCTATGGTCTGTATTTAAAATAAAGTCTCTCCTAGGGTTTAAAACCAGTGGATTGGCGTCAAAGATTCTAAATTGTTAACTTTGATTTACATTAATCACTTTTCGAAATGAATCGAATTAGCCGAATAACTATATCATCTGAAATATGTCATGGCAAGCCATGCATAAGAGGTATGCGGTGGCCGGTTGAGGTTATCATAGATATGCTTAGTTCAGGTATGTCAATCGCTCAAATAATTGAAGATCACCCGGAATTAGAACGGGAGGATATTTTGGCCAGTCTCGACTACGCTAAAATATCCCTCTCTGGTCGCCCCATTCAGGAGGTTGCATGAAATTCCTTTGCGATGTTCATATCTCATATGCAATCGCAAAACGACTCCATTCTTTAGGTTTTGAAACTGTTCATGTTAATGAAATCCTTGATAAATGGTTTACAAAGGATAGTGACATTAGCGCTTATGCAGATCTGCATGACTTAATTTTAATTTCGAAAGACTCAGATTTCAAAAATAGTTTTGCAATTAAGAAGTCGCCTAACAAATTCATAAAGATTAGTCTCGGAAATATTTCCAATCAGGAATTAGCAGAGATTCTTTCCAAGCAATATTGAATTCCTTCGAAAATTAAATCTTGCAAAGCGATTTATGGTTGAGATTGACCGCGCCTCCATTGTATATGTGAGAGAAGATTAGTTGAAATTTGGCTGATTTATAATTTTGGTGAGCAATCGTTGGTTATTAAACGAGTAATTCTATAAATTTCAATGACCTCTAATCTGTGAACCTGCCCTCCGGGGCTACGGGAGGCGGGTCAGTGGCTAAACAATTCTACCTATGAAAAATTCAAGTAATCAATCCCGCAGAGAGTTCGTGAAAAAGACCTCTCTCATTGCAAGCTCGCTGGCAGCGTTGCCTTTTTTAACAAATGCTCACAACGTAAATACCTCGGTTGACGATAGCATTAAGATTGCGCTTATTGGTTGCGGTGGTCGTGGCACAGGTGCTGCTATGCAAGCGTTGCTTACCAAACAAAATGTAAAACTGGTAGCGATGGCCGATGCATTTCGTGATCGGCTTGACAGTTGCTATAAAGTGCTGAATGATCCTAATAATGAAGATGGAAATGTAAGCGAACGTGTTACCGTACCCGAAGAAAATAAATTCACCGGTTTTGAAGGGTATAAAAAAGCAATGGCTTTAGCCGATGTCGTTATCCTTACAACCCCACCCGGCTTCCGCCCGATTCATTTTGAAGAAGCGGTAAATCAAGGAAAGCAAATCTTTATGGAGAAGCCGGTCGCAACAGATCCTGCCGGTATCAAACGCGTGCTAGATGCTGCCGTAATTGCCCGCCAGAAAAAACTGAACGTAGTGGTAGGATTGCAACGTCATTATCAAAACTCATATAAAGAATTATATAAGAAATATAAAGAAGGTATGATTGGTGAAATTGTTTCTGCACAAGCGTGGTGGAACAATGAAGGCGTGTGGATGAATCCACGCAAGTACAACCAAACCGAAATGGAATATCAAATGCGCAACTGGTATTACTTTAACTGGTTGTGTGGCGATCATATTGTAGAACAACACATTCACAACATTGATGTGATCAACTGGTTTAAAGGTGGCTATCCCGTAAAAGCACAAGGCATGGGTGGCCGTGAGGTGCGGAAGGGAAAAGACTACGGAGAAATTTTCGATCATCACTATGTAGAGTTTCAGTATGCAGATGGAACGATGCTAAACAGTCAGTGCCGGCATATCAAAGGCACCATGAGCAAAGTAGATGAGTTGATTGTTGGAACGAAGGGAAGCATCTTTTGTGGAGCTGCCAACATTACAGACCGCAAAGGAAAAGTGATGTATCAATACGATCGCACCAAAGAAAACAATCCGTATCAAACCGAGCATGATGAACTGTTTGCAGCCATTGCCAAGAAGGAATACAAATATGATGATACTGAAAATGGCGCGAAGAGCACGATGACTGCCATCTTAGGTAGATTAGCAACTTATACCGGTCAGGTTGTTGAGTTTGATAAAGCGCTTAACTCAGGCATGACGATTATGCCAACGAAATTTGATTTCAATGCGCTACCTCCACTGTTGCCCGATGCAAATGGAAACTATCCGGTAGCAATACCTGGGGTGACAAATTATTTTTCGTAAGAAGTTAATTTATTTAGAGGTACGAACTATCACCAATTTTGGAATATACGTTAATGATAAACACGTGATCCAATGAAACTAAAAATTATATTGTTCATTATAGTCACGACAACTAGGACGTTTAGTCAAACTACGGACACCACCACAACTTTCAAGACATTGGATTCCTCCAATACCTTATTTAAAGGAATACAATCAAATGGTGAATTCAACTCAGGTAAGCAAAAAGTGATAATAGTCAGAGACAACGTAGTGATTGAGTCAAATGAATTTCAACTGAACTTAATTGAAAATGAAATTGCTGACATTGAATCCTCTGAAATTAAAGCACTCCTGAAAAGAGATACAGCCGCTTTAAAAAAAATCTGGTCAAGAGATTTTACATTAGAAGAACCTCAAAACAAAGTGAACTTTGAAAAAAACCCATTACCACGTTATGTTTCATTAAATAGAACAATACTGAAAATCACAATCCTTGACAATGTAGTCTATACGTCCGGACGTGAATATTCACAACTACTTAGAAGAGATGGACGATTAGATGACCCTATTGAAAGAGATTTCTTTCACACTTGGAAAAATAGATATGGAGTATGGAGAATGTCTACAAAAAAATAGTATAACTGAGCCAGCCACCTCCGCACTGGTTCGTGTCCCACCATAGTCGTTAACTTAAGGATTGTTAGAGAGAATTTTCAACGGAGAATAGTTGCCCTCTTAGGGGCAAGATTGTAATTTTCTCCCCATAGTTTTATTATTTTATTTTAAAAGGCAGGCATCTCTCAGATGCCTGCCTTTTTTTGTTGATGCAAGTTAATCTTTAGGGAGAAACAATTTAATAATCGACAAACAATCATTCATTAAAGATCAGGCGGGGCACCTAATTAAGATTCTTGAAGCGAATTTTTCTGAGGAACTGATTAATAAGCTTGCTATG
>CAWBCB010000096.1:0-54333 GCA_963787095.1 uncultured Cytophagales bacterium
AAACAATGCGTGGCCGAAAGAAAATCCTTCACCCGAAAGGGTGATTTAGTTAAAATTAATGGAAATCATACGAAAGTTTGATACAGATACTAGAATACTGGCGTATAAACTAGTCTTAAGGAATTAGCCTAAGTCCTTTTGCTTTTTGAACCGCTTGCGTTCTGCGATTTACCTCCAACTTAAGAAATAAATTGGACGAATGGGTTTTGACGGTATTTAGCGAAACAAAGAGTTTATCGGCAATCTGTTGATTGGATAATCCCTGAGCCATTAAGCCAAGCACTTCATGCTCTCGTTTGCTGATGCCGAGGCGCTGCAATTCTGTTTCATTAAGAACAAATTCCGGCCCCACCATCACTACTCGTTTGCGTGTCAGTTTAAGTCCGGCCCAAATACCTACACCCGTAAAGATCAGAGCCACAGCCCCAATATAAAATTCAATAGAGAGATCGCGAATGATCAATCTATACTCAAGAAATTTGAGCACAAAAACAAAGGCGGCAAGCGCAAGTCCGTATAAAATGACCGTTCGTTTCATTAAACTTAAAAATGGACGAAATTGTAGAATAACAATCGCAATTTACTCTCCTTATCTTAAACTAATGTATCAATAATTCCACAGCCGGGTCATTTATCCACGCTGTACATGCAGTGTATTTTCATTTCATTGATCCAATCTGCGTTTTCTGGGGAGGCATTTAATTTGTCTTCCCTATGTCAAATAATTTTAAACAATCTAAACTCATTTGACATGAAAACATTTGAAAAAGATAATTCGACAGGAGTAAACCATGAGGGTAAAAAACCGAATTTGCCATTGCGCTATTTAGCAGCTTCAACCATTATTGGCGAAAAGGTAATCAATGCCCTAGATGAAAAGCTAGGGGAAGTAAAAGATGTGATGATAGACATTACCGAAGGAAAAATTCATTATTTGGTAATCGAGATGGGTGGATTTTTGGGAATAGGCGAAAAATATTTTGCCGTACCGTTTGAACTGGTTGATGTGGATACAAATGAGCACGCTTTTGTTCTTGATCAGGACAAAGAGGTGCTAAAAAATGCACCTGGTTTTGACAAAAATCATTGGCCAGATACCAACAGCCACTACATAGAATCCGGTGAATATTGGGGAAGTTTTATGGGACCTAATACCGGAGCAGTGCCCTATTAATTTCAATTTCTTAAACCGTCAAGTCGCGCGACTTGACGGTTTTTAATTTAAAGCTAGAACGTGTGAGTGTGTTTGAAATCAAACCACACAATAGATAATAGCTGATCCAAATAATAAAGAGAATGGCGATAACCATCTCACCAATTGAGGCTGCAAAATTTCTGCAGCTCGCAAGGAGAACCCATGATGTATCTTGCGGGGAACGAAATAAAGAATGATGGAGGTGCCCAGCATAAACCAACCAAACAGTTTAAATACCTCCGGGTACTTTGAAAAATCAGCATAGAGAATCACGGCAAGTGCAGGAATCATTCGGATCGTTATCTCAGCATAGTTAATAAAATTGGTACTACCTGCCTTCTTCAGCGTGGCTCTTGCTTTTTCAGGAGCAAAAAACATTAACAGTCCGACATAGATAATGAAGACTCCAAATAATATTACAATCCATTTTGAAAGTGTAATCATTGTACTTGCTGCTTTAGCTAAAGATGCACGAAATCATCAGAACAAATAGTCCAAACAAAATTCAACATCATAAATGTTAAGCTCATGATCGCTTGCCAAATATTCGTTGAAACGGAGTAATCGTTTGTCCGATAAAATCTTCCGGGAAATCTTCTTTATCTGGAAGACCGATGGGAAGATTTTCATCATCGGAAGGCCAATAGTTTGTTCTAAAAATAAAATCCCACACACTTAACGTGATGCCATAATTAAAGCCCTGTGGGTGCGATGCAGGAAAATCTTTTGCATGGTGCCACAAATGCATTTGCGGTCCGTTTAATAAATACCTAAATGGGCCTAATGGAATATTTAAATTGGAGTGCGCCAATTGCCCGATCACCAAGGTGAAGATATGAACAATAAAAAAATCAGTGATACCAAATCCAATCATGGCCAACGGAATATATTCCAGCGTGCGATAAAGGATATTTTCCATCCAATGATAAGCGCAGCAAGGCAGCAAAGCTCATCTCACGTGTGCTATGATGCACTTTGTGAAATTCCCACATCCACCCCACATGATGATACATGCGATGAATATTCCATTGCATAAAATCGCGTAGTACAAAAATAATTACCAACTGCAACCAGCCTGGTAAATTACCAACCTGAATGGCAACCAGATTGGTAATGCCAAAGAGCGATAGAAAATCATTAAAAAGTTGCACTCCCACCATGGAAAGGGCATTGTAAGCTACAAGGGAAAACAAAAAATAATTCCAGAATAAGTAGAAGATATCCAACCAAAAGTGCTCATGGATAAGAGGCTGATTTTTGCGCCAAGGAAAAAAGACTTCTAACAAAGCGATTAAAGCTGATGCACCCACCAACCAATAAAAATAGTTGTGCCAACTTGGGTTTAAAACCTCGTTTAGAAAATAATTCCAATAGCCTGTGTAGCCATCCTGAATTACTTTAAAGTACTTATCCATGCTGCAAAGATGGAGATTTTGTTGACGTCAAACGATACTCTTTCAAAGTCCTATTAAAAGCTCTGTGCAAAATGCCGTTGATTGCGTTACAGATTAATCGAATCGCAGTTTGTATCTTGACTGTCAAATTCAACCCTTATGAAAAAATTTACAACCCTTGTTGTAGCCATTTGTTTGTTAGCAGTCTTTGCCTTTACAGGCAATAAAAGCACATCAACCTCCAACACGACTGAACTTGTAGCGGATTGGGAGCGCGCCAAAGCCTACACGAAAGAATACCTTGACGCAGCCACCGAAGAAACAATCAATTACAAGCCTACTCCCGAAATGAGAAGCTTTGCCGAACAAATGTTGCACTTGGCCATGGGCAATGCCGGCATTATTGCCACCAGCACCGGAAAGGAAAGACTATTCAAAGACAACATCGAAAAGACAGACACTTATAAAAATAAAGAAGCGCTTACCAAGGTGGTGATGGAAAGTTATGACTTTGTAATCGCCACCCTAAAAGAAATGAACGATGAAAAACTGAATGAAAAAGTAAAGTTCTTTAACGGACAAGAGTACACACGCGCGGTAGGTATTGGAAAAGCATTTGAACACCAAACGCACCACCGTGGGCAAACAACTGTTTACTTGCGTTTAAAAGGAATTACTCCACCTGCCGAGAAATTGTTTTAGCAGAACTGAAATCACATAACGCAATGACCATTTTCAACAAAATTGCATGCTTACCGTCATTTTGATAAATTAGTAAAGGAAAACAAGACCTAACTCCTTTATGCTTGACAAATTCTGCAGTTCTATAACGGATGAGGCCCAATTAAGAATTGCCCTGAAACTAGGTAAACTCGCCCTTCCTGTATGGGAAGATTACTTCATCAAAAATCCAACAGCCATCGACCAGGTTAACGCGCTTATGGAGATGCAAATCAGGTGAATGGCAGCTTTGAAAAAAATCGACATTGAATTTCCTAAGCGGGCACTCGAAAAAATTGAACGAAGTTTTACAGCGGCTAAAGAACAATCAACAGACAAGCCTATACCCCTCATGAAAAGCGATGCTACGCTTTCTCCCCTACTGGCAACCTGCATGCAGCCATTAAGCAATCCGCAATGGAACAACACATTGAGCCAATCTACCCGGTTAGTTTTTACGTTAGTCTTTAACATATTGGTGTGGATACTGTACAGGCGCAATACCGATCATCATGAAACACATATTTATGTTGCTATTAATCAGGGTGCGGATGTGTTGTTGCTAGAAAAGATTCATTCGGAAAAAGAGATTAATACTATCCTGAATGAGTTCGAACAACTTAAAAGACGAGACGCAGAAGACACCGATTGGGAAAATGCCCAACCTGTAGGAAGCAGCGAGCCCCCTGATCAGGAAGGTATTTACAGAAAAATCATCGGTGAGAAAATAGTGAAGGGTCAGGTGAGCCGGGCGCTAGCCATAGAAGTATTAAGGCAAATGCGAGAAGAAAAAAAATCATATTGGAATATGATGGATGAATATGCGACTGGAACCAGCACCACGTATTCTTACGATCAGGAAAAACAAAGTTATTCGCGCCATGAAATGGATGTTATAGTTGCCAGTTTCTCACATCATATTCCTATGACAGAAAGTGAAATGCTGAGCTTTATATCACAACGAAGCATAATAGATTTACGCGAGTCTGGGTTTGAAGTGTAAGCAATTACCTTAATTCTCTGTTGGTTGCTGATAAACATCTTACATAAAGTCTATTCATTTCATTCACAACGTGATTGGATTCTTTCGAGAATATAGTTAACTTATAAATCAAAAATCCATGTTGATTATGGCCAAATTATCGCTGCGCGTAAATGGACAAGTGAAGGAAATTGAAGTTGATCCGAAGATGCCCTTGCTGTGGTCTCTTCGTGATTTTATGGGGCTCACGGGTACAAAATTCGGATGTGGCATTGCACAATGTGGAGCCTGTACTGTTCACATGGATGGGAATCCCGTAAGGTCTTGTGTTCTACCCTCCTCGGTTGCAGTGGGAAAAGAGATTACAACTATCGAAGGACTTTCGAAAAATAATGATCACCCTGTTCAATTGGCATGGATTGCAGAGCAAGTTCCGCAGTGTGGGTATTGCCAGTCAGGACAAATTATGAGTGCCGTTGCCTTGCTAAAGAAAAATCCGAACCCAACGGACACAGAGATTGATACTGCTATGAGTCCGGTTCTCTGCCGGTGCGGTACGTATCCCCGAATTAGAAAAGCAATTAAGAACGCTTCAAAAATGTAAGCATGGAAACCATTTCGAGACGAAAATTTATTCAGCTGTCTTCCTTAGCGGGAACCTATTTGGTCGTAGGCTTTGGGACTGACGCATCCGCGAGTAAACTGGTAGCCCGTGTAGCATCCGATATTTCTAAGATTGAGTTGAATCAATTCATCTCCATCGGCACAGATGGCAGCATTGTTTTATTAAATCATCGGCCCGAAATGGGGCAAGGAACATATCAGAGTATTCCGATGATACTTGCTGAAGAATTAGAGGTGCGGATGGATCAGATTTCAATATTGCAATCGGAAGCCAATGCTAAGCTGTTTGGAAATCAAATGGTAGTTGGCAGCCGTAGCATACAAACAGAATTTGAAAAACTACGCAAGATGGGAGCTGCAGCACGCGAGATGTTGAAGCAAGCAGCCGCCAACCGATGGAAAATTAATATCGCAGAGTGCACTGCAACAAACGGTACGGTAGTAAACAAATCAGGAGCTATCCTTACTTATGGCGACCTTGTTGTAGAGGCTGGCACCTTGAGTCCACCTGAAAATCCACCGCTTAAGTCGCCAAAGGAATTTAAAATCATCGGCAAGTCTTCCGCAAGAATGGACATCCCATTAAAAACAAATGGCGAAGCAATATTTGGTATTGATGTAATCGTACCCGGAATGTTATATGCATCGGTAGAGCGGTCACCTCTTTTTCTGGGAAAAGTAAAAAGTTTTAATAAAGAGGAAGTGTTAAAAGTACCGGGTGTGAAACATGTGTTACAAACAGAACGTCAGGTCTATGGTCAAACGCGCGAAGGAGTGGCTGTGCTTGCCGACAATTATTGGAATGCATTACAGGGAAGAAAAGTACTGAAGGTAGATTGGGACAATCAAAAACTGGCCGAAGTTTCTAATGCAACAATTCTGGCTGATTCCTACGAGGCAGCTAAATCAGATGGTGATGAGTTATTTGGAAAAGGTGATGTTAAAAAAGTCTTCACTAGTTCAACCAACATAATTGAGGCCACTTACGAAACACCTTATCAGGCACATGTGCCGATGGAACCAATGAATGCGATTGTGAGCATTGGTGAAAAAGAAGCTGAGTTTTGGGGTTCAACACAAAATCCGAATGGCATCCGATCCTACATTTCAAAAAAATATAATCTACCGGAGGATGCGGTGAAAATCAATTACACATTTATGGGTGGTGGCTTTGGACGTAGATCCATGACTGATGTTGCGGAAGAAGCGGCTGATCTCTCAAAAAAATCAGGGGCACCTGTAAAAGTAATGTGGACACGCGAAGATGATCAAACTCAAGGACCATTTCGTGCGTGTAGCTTAAATGTGTGCCGGGCTGTGCTGGATAATGGTAAGGTTACTGCACTGGAACACAAAGTCATTGCGCAGGAAATTCAAAACCAAACCGGAAGTGATATGAAAGCGGGCCGTCAGTTAATGGGCGGAATCAATACTGACTTCCTGATCCCAAATCTTTCGGTGAAAGGAGTACTTCGAAAAAGACATGTTCCCATTTCCTATTGGAGATCTGTTTATCACTCTACCAATCCATTTGCACACGAGTGTTTTATCGATGAACTCGCCATCAAGGCAGGAAAAGATCCATTACAGTTCAGGCTTGATATGCTTGATCATCCGCGATACCGAAGCGTCTTGCAAAGTATTGCTGAAAAAACAAATTGGAATGCACCTAAGAAGAAAGGTGTTGGAAGAGGAATTGCTGCAGTAGAAAGATCAGGCGCTTACTTTGCCATGGTGGTGGAAGTAAAACAAGAAGGTAAAAGGATAGTGCCTTTTAAAATTACTACGGTGATTGATTTGGGTATCTGCATTAATCCTGACACCGTAAAAGCGCAGACGGAAGGATCTATCGTGATGGCATTGGGCGCAGTCTATGCAGGCTTAACCGTAAAAGGGGGTGCCATTGTCGAACAAAACTTCAATACCTATCCCCTACTGAAAATCAATCAATGCCCGGAAATAGAAACGCATATATTGGCTAGTGAAGCGCCACCTGATGGCGCGGGAGAGGCTGGATTACCAACTGTTGCACCTGCGCTTGCCAATGCTATTTTTGATCTCACGGGCAAACGCATCCGAAAATTACCTATTGATATGAATAATATTGTATAAGCTTAAACGAAGTACAACTACAGTTACTGTTTCCTACGCCTCGTTAAAAACTAAGTGAGATGTCATCAAAATAAACTTCACCGGTAGTATCTGGTAGGTACACTAAGTAGACTATTAAACTTCGGGTGCTAGCATCAACATGATCGAGCGTAACGCTGTAGTCAGTCCAATCGAACGTGCCACTGATTGGCGAAGTTGCTTGTGTCGTGGCAAACTGTTCCGCCTGATCCGGAAGGATTAGACGTATCATCTCCGCGAATAGCAAGGCTAATTCCAACACCAGTCATGTTGCCTTTTACTTTTACTTTCAGGGTAACACTTTTTCCGGTTGGTAGGTTAGTGTTGATGGTCTGGCCCCAGGCAGCAAAATCTGTAGGGTCTGCTGTCTGAGTTGAAATTTTTAATGACTTACTAGGCGAGAATGATTCTGTATCAGTCCAGGTTACATTGTATTTTCCTTCGCCTGTAGAAAAGTACCAACTATTAGGAGTGGTTGAGCCTGTCTCAACATCGCTATTATTTAATAGTTGACCCGACCGAACATCGTCTTTATTGCAACTACCAAATAGCAAAATTGAAAAAAGTTAGATTCTGAGAATTCAATCGCAGAGATTTCATAAATTTTATTTTAGGGTGAAGAGCATAGCAAAAACATTTCTCCTTCTGGGAAATACTTGGTTATTTGAAAGTAGTTAAAGCGCTGCAGAAATTTATCTATACTTTATAATTGGCATAACTACCCAATTGTAAAATAGATAATAGCTGCTCCAAAAAGCAATGAGAATGGCGATAGCCATCTCACGTAATGAGGCTTCAAAATTTCTGCAGCTCGCAACGAAAAGCCATGATGTAATTTCCTGGGGTAACGAAATAGAGTATGATGGAAGTGCCCAACATAAACCAACCAAAATAGTTTAAACACCTCTGGGTATTTTGAAAAATCTTCATAGAGAATCATAGCAAGTGCAGGAATCATTTGGATGGTTATCTCAGCATAATTAATAAAATTCTGCGTTGCCCGCTTTCATTAACGTAGCTCTTGCTTTTTCAGGAGCAAAAAACATAAGCAGTCCTACATAGATTATGAAGACTCCAAATAATACTACAATCCATTTGGCAAGTATGATCATTGGTTAGGTTTGCTTTGAAACTGAAAGGTAGCCATTGTACTTTAAATGCATTCTCTTTAGTGCTGTTAGCATCCATTTCTTGAAATTGCAGATTTGGCCTGTCGAAAGAGCTAAGAGCAAATAGTATTTGGGAAGCCTTGGCATAACGGGTTTATCTTATTCGGTAGTAATTTTTATCTTTAACAACTAAACCAAACCCCTTCGTTATGTTTTTCTTCATCGGGCTCGCAGCCGTATTAGTACTCGGAGCCATTTTTACCTACAACAATTTAATTGGCGCTCGCAACGCAGTTGAAAATGCCTTTGGCACGATTGACGTAATGCTAAAAAAACGTTACGACCTGCTGCCCAACCTGGTGGAAGTAGCCAAAACGTACATGAAACACGAAAACGAAATTTTTACCAACCTGGCCAGTCTGCGCGCAAGAGCCACCACCGCTACCAGCACCGATGAAAAAGTAGCCATCGAAAACCAGATTTCCGGTGCTATGAAAAATCTGATGATATCGGTAGAAAATTATCCTGAGTTAAAAGCCAGCGAACAATTTACTATGCTGCAACGAAGCTGGAACGAAACAGAAGAACAAATCTCAGCTGCCCGCAGAGCTTACAATGCATCCGTAACAGCGTATAACAATTCCGTAGAAAAATTTCCATCCAACATTTTTGCGGGAATGTTCAACTTTAAGCGCAAAGAAATATTTGTGATTCCTGAAACTGAACGGCAGAATGTAAGCGCCAAGGCTTTGTTCAACTCATAAGAGATGCAGCCAATCACAGACTTCCGGTCGTTTTACCAAACCAATCTACAACCAAAACTGACCGAGCTTGAAACAACGCGTGCCGCCCTTGCCGGTAAAATAAAACTGTATGGTTTAATCGGCCTTGGTGTTGGAGTTGCATTTATGGCATTTAAAATCAGCGGGTGGCCGTTGATATTGGCTGGAGCAGGAATTTTTTTCTTCTATCAACATCACGCCAAACATTTTCGCAACAACTACAAAACGAAAATCATTGCTTCGCTGGCTCATGCACAAGGGTTACAGTACAACCACCTGGCGTGCATTAACCGTAGCGATTACGATCAAAGTAAAATTTTTTTAACGCGACCCGATCGCTACTGGGGCGATGATTTTCTAACCGGCACAGTGGGTAAAACAGGCGTTCGATTTTCGGAATTGCATACGCAGTATCGATCGGGGAGCAAGAATAAAAGTTATCATACCATCTTCAGAGGTATTTTTTTTATTGCCGATTTTAACAAACACTTTATTGGCGAAACGTTTGTGTTGCCCGATGTATCGGAAAATGTATTTGGCAGCGGACTGGGCGCCTTCTTTCAAAAACTAAATATAATTCGGCCTCAATTGGTGAAACTGGAGGACGTAGAGTTTGAAAAAGCCTTTGCTATCTATGGTACCGACCAGGTAGAAGCGCGCTACATTTTATCTCCGGCTTTAATGCAACGCATCTTAACTCTAAAACAAAAGTTTAATACCAACGTTGCGCTTTCATTCATTGGCTCGCACGTGTACATTGCTATTACGATAAACAAAAACCTGTTTGAAGCCCCATGGCTCTTTAGTCCCGTAGATAACTACAAACAATTGGAAGAATACTACAACGACATTGCCATGTGTGTGGAAATTGTTGAGATATTGGATTTGAATACAAGAATCTGGACGAAGGAATGAGTAATTAATAACGAGTTTTTCCCTTGCTGCCAGGAAAAAATTCTTGCAAATAAAAACAGTTATTCTGACCTTCTTCTTGCTGTCAGGTCTTACGACCATAGCCGTCAAGCTAAGGTTACAAGAAGGAAAGAGACCCCCTAACGAGTATTGCTGACCAGGTTGGTGATACTATTTTAAACCATTTTAACAAAGGAGAATTGGATCAATTGGCACGTGATACTGGATTTGTCCAGAGGCGGTCAAAATTGAGTGGAGATGTATTTCTTCAATCTCTTGTTTTGAATGAGCTTGATTATAGTTCACTTACACTTCAAGAGATATGCTGCAAATTACAAAGTCAGTATGCAATTGAGATCAGTAAGCAAGGCATGGATCAAAGATTCAATGAAGCTGCTGTTGATTTTTTCAAAGCGGTATTGTCCTTGAAATTATCGAAGCAAATCACAAATGGTTCTTTGGATTGCTTAGAGCACTTTAAGACCGTTAAGATTAAAGACTCAACACGATTTGTTGCTCCTGCAACATTATCAGAAAAATATCCAAGTCATGGAGCGGGCGGTCATCTTGCCGGATTAAGTATAGCTTATGAATTTGATTTGAAGAGCGGTCGGATTACCGATCTAAGTATTCACCCTTCTATAAGACAGGATCACGTTGATGCAAAAGAAAATCTGAGCACTATTCAGTCTGGCGATTTGCTTATCCGCGACTTAGGATTTATCAGTGTTGAGGTTCTATCAGAAATAGAAAAAAAGAAGGCTTTTTATGTAAACCGGCTTCACACCAACACAAGTATTTATGAAGTTGAGAACGAGATATTTGTAAAAATGGATTACTATAAAATGTATCGCTTTATGAAAAAACATAGTCTTCTCAGGTATGAACAGGAGGTTTTTATTGGTGATCGTCAAAAATTACCCGTTCGCATGATTTTAGAGATGCTCCCCGATGATGAAGTTGCAAAGCGATTTCGTAAGATAAATCAAAAGGCAAAGCGAAGTAATTGGAAAGTCAGTAAATCATATAAAAGCAAAGCTTATTTTAACCTCTTTGTAACCAATGCAGAATCTTCCATACTGCCAGCTGAACAAATCGGTGCTTACTATAAATTACGATGGCAAATCGAATTAATGTTCAAGGTGTTTAAATCAACTTTTCATATCCATGAATTAAAGCCAATGAGTCCGCAACGTTATCAGTGTCATCTATATGCCAAACTTATTTGGATTCTTATCAGTAAAAATATTTTTGATACGCTTAATTTCTACAGTTGGAAAACTAAGCAACGGCTTATAAGCATAATGAAAGTGTTTAATCACTTAAAAAACATTATTCCATCAATAGAACTATTTATCATTAGACAAGACAACAGAAGCCTTACTAAACTCATGAAGGTGTTCCTTTCATTTACATTTAAGCACTTACTTCTTGAGATGAAAAAATATAAAATAGGATTAGAACATTTGCTTAAAGAAAAGATAAGTGTTTAGTATCTTTAATAAAAAAAGGCCTGTGTCGCAGGCCTTAACAACTAAAATGTTATGAAGGAAAACTCGTCTTAACATTCAATTTCAAAGTAAAATTTAATGGGTTGCTTATGCAACCCAAACATAAAAATATTAACCCTCTGATAATCAAACACAATGATCCGTTAGCTTGACGGCTATGGTCTTCCGACCTGACAGAACTAACCCGCCCAACCTTCTCTATCCAAACTTCTATATTGAATGGCTTCGGCCAGGTGTTCAATTTTTATTTCAGGGGTACCCGCTAAGTCGGCAATGGTGCGCGAGACTTTTAAGATGCGGTCGTAGGCACGCGCAGAAAGACCAAGCCGCTCCATCGCTGTTTTGAGCAACGTGCGCCCAGCATCGTTAATCTACACAAATTTGTTTTACCATGTTGGCGGGCATCATGGCATTGCAATACATATTCTTCTGATCTTTAAAACGCTCACTTTGCATAGCACGGGCTTTTACTACACGCGCACGAATTTCATCGCTTGTTTCATTCTTGCGTTGCGTAGTCATCTGGTCAAAACTCACGGGCACTACTTCCACATGCAAATCAATGCGGTCGAGCAACGGGCCACTCACTTTACTTAAGTAGCGCTGCACAATACCCGGTCCACACACGCATTCTTTTTCAGGATGATTGTAGTATCCACACGGGCACGGGTTCATACTCGCTACCAACATAAAGTTGGCCGGGTAGTCGATTGAAATTTTTGCGCGCGAAATCGTTACACGTCTTTCTTCCATCGGCTGGCGCATTACTTCCAACACCGTGCGTTTAAACTCCGGCAACTCATCTAAAAACAAAACGCCATTGTGCGATAAAGAAATTTCTCCGGGCTGTGGATTGCCACCGCCACCCACTAAAGCAACATCAGAAATTGTATGGTGCGGACTGCGATACGGTCGGGTTGTAATTAACGTAGCATCGGCTCCTACCTTCCCGGCCACGGAATGTATCTTGGTTGTCTCCAATGCTTCGTTGAGCGTAAGCGGTGGAAGAATGGAAGGCAATCGTTTTGCCAACATCGTTTTACCCGCACCGGGCGGGCCAATCATAATTACATTATGACCTCCGGCTGCTGCAATCTCCAACGCACGTTTAATATTTTCCTGGCCTTGCACATCTTTAAAATCGCTATCGTAATCGTTGATCTTACTTTGAAACACTTCGCGCGTATCAATGCGCAATGGTTCAATGGTAATCTTGCCTTCAAAAAAATCAATCGCCTCTTGCAAGGTCTCTACACCAATTATATCGAGATTATTAACGATGGCTGCTTCGCGTGCATTTGATTTCGGTAACACAAAGCCTTTGAATTCTTCCTTGCGGGCTTGAATGGCAATGGGCAACACACCTTTAATCGGTCGCAAGATTCCATCCAACGACAACTCACCCATGATGATGTATTTGTCTAACTCAACGGCTTCAATTTGCTCGGAGGCTTTGAGTACAGAAAGCGCGATGGGTAAATCGTAGGCGCTTCCTTCTTTTCGCAAATCGGCAGGCGCTAAGTTTACAACCACTTTATTGCGGGGCATAAACAAACGCAAACTTTTAAATGATGATTCAACCCGGTGCTGACTTTCTTTCACGGCCGTATCGGGCAAACCACTCATGTGAAAATCTTTGCCTTGCGTTACGTTCACCTCCACGGTAATCGTGCGGGCATCCACTCCATACACTGCACCACCAAATGTTTTAGCTACCACTTCTAATTAATTTATGAATGTTAATTTACGAATTACGAATTTAGAGATCATATCCAATATTACTAAACTCTAAATTTATTTGGGTTCTATCCTGAATCGAAAAGCTTAATCGATTAGCCCAGTGTTAAGGAAATTTCTTTTTATAATAAAAAATACCGTTTTCGCGAGAGTATATTAATCGAATCTCACCATCGCTGGCTACATGCACCTTTGAATACCAAAAGCCCCCTGGTTTATTAGCTGGACCCTTCTCATTGTAAAAAATGAAATCATAAAATGCTATTTCCTTAGCTAAAGAGTCGTACTTCCAAATGCCTTTAGATTCAAAAACTTCGCTATCTGACAAAATAAATTTATGAGTATAGTTTCTGTTATCGTATACAAAAAGAGAATCATTATTGTTGCCTTGATTAAAACAGTAATTGCCGAGCAACATTTCAAATTGAATTTCTCCTGACTTTTCACGACATGCCGCGAATGCAACCGCAAAGCACAACAGAAATAAATAGTTTTTTAGTTTTAGTTTCATTTGTTTCTATTAAGTAGCTAGTAATACTTAATAAGCTGTAAGTGCTTAGTCAAAGTAATTTATAACCACTTTTCATAGAGTTTCTTGGCCTCTTTATGCGACCTTACCCGTCCAGATTTAATATCAGCAAGCCCCTTATCAATTGCTGCTTTCTCCTCGTCAGTTATTTCATTCCACCAATCCAATTTCTTGGGATTCATACGCAACATCCTTAATCTCACAATGACTGAATCATCCTTAAGATTAATTATCCATTTTATGATTTGAAGTTTCTCCTTTTCAATACTTAATTCATCCATAGCCGTCTTCGTTAGACTAATATAAACAATTATAAGTACTCAAAATACAAGATGTTTAAATGATGCTGGATACAGTTTCAGGATGACTACCCAATCACTTCCTTCTCGATCAATAAAATAAGGATGTGGATAATCTTGATATGGATTTCCTGAATGCGATCGGCATAGCCGAAGTGTGGCACACGCAATTCAATGTCTGCCAGCGGAGCTAACTTGCCACCATCTTTTCCCGAAAGGATAATAACGGTCATGCCTTTTGCCTTTGCAGCTTCAGCGGCTTTGATAATGTTTGCAGAGTTTCCACTCGTACTAATGCCCAACAACACATCGCCTTTGCTTCCAAGCGCTTCAATGTAGCGTGAGAACACAAACTCATACCCATAGTCGTTGCTTACGCATGAAATATGGCTCGGGTCACTCACACAAATGGCGGGCAATGCTTTTCGATTATCGCGGTACCGGCCGGTAAGTTCTTCCGCAAAATGCATGGCATCGCAATGTGAGCCACCATTGCCACAAGAAATTACTTTACCCCCTTGTTTAATAGAATTTGAGATTGCTTTTGCTGCTGCTTCAATGCTTTTAAGATTTTTCTCTTCCTTCAAAAAACTTTGAAGCACATCGGCTGCCTGATTAAGTTCGGCTGCTATCAGAGAAGTATAACTCATATCGCTTTCTTGGAATCTGAGGGAGGAGTTTCAGTTACAACCGGTTTTGCAGCCTCCTGAAAGTCGTAGACTTTCGCTTTGAGTGTATTATTTTCTAAACGCAACGCTTCTTGTTCTTTATCTGCATTTTTTGTTTCGATCCAATTCCAAACCAGATCAACGGCAAATAATACCAATCCTAAAATAGCGCCATACTTAAGCATGGAAATTTTAGCGTACAATTTTGCCAGTACACTAAAATCAATATTCTTCGATCCGATGTAGAACGTGAAGAAGAAAATGACCAAGTGATAGCCACCAAAAATTGCAAAGAAAATGCGCCTGCGTTGATTCATCATACATCATTTATTGGCAACAAACTTAGGCTTTTTCGATTAAAGCAAAAATTGCAATACAGCCTAAAACCTTGCATCCCTATTTCTAATTAATCCTTACCGTTCTGCACTTTGAATAGACACTAATTTGCGATATAAACCTTCCTGACTATTTAATTCGATATGATTACCTCGCTGCGCTATCTCTCCATTTTGAATTACCACAATTTCATCGGCATGTTGAATGGTGCTTAACCTGTGAGCAATCACAATGGAAGTTCGGTTCTTCATCAGATTAAATAAAGCTTCCTGAACCAATTTTTCCGATTCCGAGTCCAACGCTGAAGTAGCTTCATCTAAAATAAGAATGGGTGGATTTTTAAGTACTGCCCTTGCAATACTCAATCGTTGCCTCTGACCACCAGAAAGTTTTGAACCGCGTTCGCCAATTAACGTTTGATATCCATTTTCGGATTGAGTAATAAAATCATGTGCGTTGGCGATGCGTGCTGCCTGAATCACACTCTCTTCACTCACGTTGGGCATTCCAAATGCGATGTTATTAAATATGGTATCATTAAAAAGAATAGACTCTTGTGTTACAACACCTATTTGCTTTCGCAATGATTCTAATTCATACTCTGTAATGGACACTCCATCGATCTCTACTTGGCCATGGGTGGGATCGTAGAAGCGTGGCACTAAATCAGCCAGAGTTGACTTACCTCCACCCGATGGGCCTACTAATGCAAGCGTCTTCCCTTTCTCAATCTTAAGATTAATATTTTTTAGAACAGGCTCTGTGTCATACGCAAAACTCACATTATTGAATTGAATTTCTTTTTCAAAGGACTTAAGTTCAATGGCATTTGGTTTACTTTGAATTACGGGTTGCAGATCAACTAATGCAAAGATACGTGTAGCCGAAGCAGTGCCTCGCTGCAGTGATGTAATGCCATTCGAAAAATTCTTTGCGGGTTGAATGATCATTGCAAACACAGTTAAGAAAAGCATAAATGCGGATGGCTTCAATATCTCCTCAGATTCAGCATTCAGCACCATGTTACCGCCAAAAAATATTATACCGGCAATTATAGTTACTCCCAATATTTCTGAAACCGGAGATGCCAATTCATTTTTATAAGCCATCGACTTACTGGTCTTTCTATAAAAACCACTCTCCTTTTCAATCTTATCGATCACAAAACTGCGGGCATTAAATGCTTTGATCACCCGCATGCCACTAAATGTTTCATCCAGAATATTGAGAATTCGCCCTAATGATTCCTGACTTTGCGTTGCTTGTTTTTTCAAGCGTTTAATTATCTCTGCCAGCACGCCTCCGGTTAAGGGTAACACAAGCAAGGTGAACAATGTGAGTTGTGGAGAGATGGTGAACAACACATAGAAATAAACGATAATGGTGATGGGTTCCTTCAGCACTGCCTTTAAACTACTCATCACGGCATTTTCAACTTCATTTACATCGTTGGTAAATCGTGAAATCAAATCACCCTTGCGCTCATTATTAAAATAACCAATATGTAATTGAGTTACTTTTTTAAAAATATCCATACGAATGTTCTTAACAAGATCCACGCGAATCTTGGTGGCCATTACCCGCTCCAGGTACCGGAACAGATTGGCAAGAATCACACATCCAACAATTAACGCACAAACAAAAAGCAACGAATTTAATGCTCCATAATTGACTACAATTTGAATAAAGTAGTGATTAAAAACTCCAATGATATAATCTGTTGAAACTGTAAACTCAGGCAGCGGTGGGATAACCGGAACGTTCTTTGTTTCCTTAAAGAGCACATCCAACATAGGCATCACCAACACAATGTTGAATGCACCAAAGATGATTCCCAAAAAGGAATACATAAAAAAGAAAACCAGTCGGGTGTTTAATTTATTTGCGTAGGAAAGAATTCTAAAAAAAGCCTTCATCTAAAGAAGTTAAAAATCATAGAGTCGTTGTGGAATATTCCAGCGCAAAGCTAATGAAGTAAGTGAAGTATTTGAGTTATAGGTTGCCAGATCACTTTTACTCTGCCGGATGATTTGCTTGCCATCAATAAAAAGATTGTGCTTTAACATATAAGAGGCTGTGATATCCGCAAAGAAAATAGTATTTGCATTTCCTTGTCCAATGGTGTTTCCATACTCCTGTTGTCGATTTTGATATCCTTTCAAAATATCGCTACCCCAATTTTCGCCCACATCATCACGACCCGTTTTTACATAAAACGTTTTAACAAAAACGTTTAGCTTGGGGATTGGCTGATACCGAACAATGGCTACCCATTCGGTAAAGTTGGCGCCCAAGGGATGTGCCAAGGATTGTCGATAACTGCTGTAACTTCCATATTGGGAGTAATGTGAATAGGTGTAAGGCCGCACCGCATTAAACTCAACTTGCAAATCGAGGTTAGAGACGTTTAAAGCATCAATGTATTTTATCCCGCCTTGAACCGCGTATTTATTGGCCCACCAGCCATTGCCCGCCAGTACTTCATCTAATAGAAATTCATCCAACACAATTTGACCGTAGAGAGATACTTTTTTAAAGGCATTCCATTTAAGATCAGCACCCAAAATGGAGTTATCGCTACTACCAAATTGTTGCTCAATAGCGCGATAGAAAATAACGGGATTCAAATAACTGAAATCGAATGTGTTATTATTTACAGAATCCTTAGGGCTAAAGACCACAGATTCAAACAAACCAATATTTAACTTCTTACCAATATTTAAGGAAGCATGATGAAAAGCCATAAACTTTTCAGGGTAACGTTTGTTACCGCCTGTACGCACATCCGCAGCCATGCGATTAATCTGAAACAGGTAATTCAATTTCCATACCCGCACGTTGGTGCGTAAAAAAAGATTGGGTGCCGAGTAATCTGAAAAAATCAATGACCGATACCCATTGCCAATAAAAGTTCGATCGTTACCAAACTGCATGTAAATATGTTTAGTCACATTAAAATCGATATAGCCACGTGCCTGAAAGAAATCAACGCCATCTTTTTTAAATCCTTTCCAAAAACCTTCGTGAGGGACTATCCTATTGCGATTCACTTCTTCCTGTACATACAATGGCAGCACCGATTGATTCTCACCTAAAAAAGTATAGAAGCCAATTTTGCGATCAATCATGCCCCGAATTTCGATGCCACGCGTATTTGTAGTGATCGCATTGCTTAATCGGCTATCAGATCCTGCACCTACATAAAGAACTGGGCTAACATGCAAATCAAATTCAGGAACATCCACGTACACCAAATCCGATTTCTTCTTGTACAGACTTTTTAGGATTGGTTTTTTACTGGTGTTAGTTTCAGCATGGCTCCACTCCCAACTATCGTTACGCAAATAGGTGAGATTAAACTGATCGCTTCGGGATGAAAAGATCGATTCATTGGTTGCCAGTGTGTCGAGGTATTTTATAATCACATCACGCTTGTAGGGCTTCACGGAAGTGAAAAACCCAGGTACAATTTTGCCCGACTTTATTTCGTAGCGATCAATCCAATGATAATAATCCTCATTAAGGGTTGCGTTTGTGCTTTGTGAAAATACCTGCAAAGCGAAAAAGAAGAATAAAAGAAAAAAGGAAGTCCTCATGGTGTGAATGAAACTAAAATACTAACGGTTAACGGGTGACTCTACATCAGGATTGCCCTTTTATCGTACGCTGAAATTTCCGCGACCATTATCCCCTTGCCAAGGATGCTATTAAGGGTAATATTGGCCATAACGGTTCGATTTTGATTCCAAAGTACAACCTTGTCAAATTCTTCACAAATTCGGGCATTTACGCATTGCCAAATAGGTACATTTTCCTACTTTTGCAGTCCTTAACAAAGAAAATATGAAAAAAGGCATTCACCCAGAGTATAAAGATGTGGTTTTTTGGGATACTACAAGCGATTTCAAGTTTTTGAGCCGCTCTACGTCAGTTCCAAAGGAAACTACCACCTGGACAGACGGTAAGGAATATCCAGTAATTAAAGTGGAAGTTAGCTCAGCTTCGCACCCATTCTATACAGGAAAAAAAATGTTTTTGGATACCGCTGGTCGCGTGGAAAAATTCAAAAAGAAATACAGCAAATAGAAGAGAAATTCTTAGCGCATTTTATAAAAAAAGGTCTCCGAAACGAGACCTTTTTTTTATTATTATTTCTGAATCAATTTAGATTTTTTTCGATTTCTAATATTTCTTATTAAGAAAATAAAGCAAATCAGTTGAAGACTAGCAACAAAAATTGATACTATTGGCCACAAAGTATGATTTTCCAATGCAATCAGAAATCCAACCATAGAAATGACGAAACTAAATATTAGAATATTTATGCTCTTCATATATAAAGTTTTTAATAATTCGATACTAATTTACTGAATCATTTTGCTTAAAGACAAGTAATATTCCTGTTGCGGCAATAATAATTGATAATAAAATTATTGAATTTGCAAAGGTACCTTTTCCTTCAATTTTCAATATTGCACCTATTGCCACGCCTACAAAACCAATTATAAATAATGAATTAGTCAATTTTCGCATAATCATACATTTGCAAATTAAATCCATGCAAATGAAACGCAGCATCCAAATGCATTTGGCTATAGCATGTGATCAACCATTAATTTGGCTTCTGGTTTTACTTCTTGCTCACTAGAACACGAAAACATGAAAACATGAAAACATGAAAACATTACGATAATAATTTTTCGTCTCATAGTATTTGGGGTTAAGTATTTAACTGTGAAACTAATTATATAAATAAAAAAATAAACAAGAATATTCTCCATTCGATACATAATGTAATATTTTTTAGGAGATTCAATTTTTTGACAATAAGACAATAAATAGTGTGCAAACAAATTTCAATTTTACTAATATGGCCTAAAATCACATTATTTTAGCGGTATGAATTTGATTCTGTTCGATAATCCTACTATCCGTCAAAATCTGTTACCCTTTACGTTTACCCGACCTGTTGCAGAAATACGGGTAGGTATCCTTACGTTGGCCGAGAAGTGGGAAAAATATCTGGACACAAAATCCTCATTCGCAACTGAATCGTACCTAAGCAAAAAGTTTCCTCTCCTTCATAAGGCTGACAATATTTGGATTAACGGAGCGGTGTGCCCTAACGCTGATCTGGTTGCAACCATCAAACAACTTAACCCTGGGGATGCGATTACTCACAACTCCATGATTGTTGCCGTGCGTACGCCCGATGACGAAGTACCCGAAGTAATTACAGGTGCTATTAAAGAGTTCTCTAATCCTATAACAATAATCGATCAGGTTTGGAAAATCTATCAACACAACGGAGCTCAGATTAGAGAAGACTTTGCCCTAATCACAAAAGGACGAAAGTCAGCAGGTATTCAAGATTCGTTTACACGTGCTTATAATCCCGAGCAAATCTTTGTAGAAGAAGGAGCCCAAGTGCGCGCTGCTATTCTCAACGCTGAGAACGGACCTATTTACCTTGGTAAAAATTCATTCGTGCAAGAAGGCGCTATCATTCGCGGACCGTTTGCACTGTGTGAAGATTCACATGTAAACATGGGCGCAAAAGTACGAGGCGACACAACAGTAGGGCCACACTCCAAAATTGGTGGTGAAGTAAGTAACTCGGTTATTTTTGGATATAGTAATAAATCGCACGATGGCTTTTTAGGAAACTCCGTAATTGGTGAGTGGTGTAACATCGGTGCCGATACCAATACTTCCAACCTAAAGAACAATTACGAAAACATTAAGTTGTGGAACTATGGCAAAGGTGGTTTTAAAGACACCGGGCTTATGTTTTGTGGATTGATGTTTGGCGACCATAGTAAATGCGGCATCAACACCATGTTCAACTCAGGCACTGTAGTGGGTGTTAGTGTCAGTATTTTTGGTGATGGCTATCCACGCAATTTTATTCCTTCCTTCGCGTGGGGTGGTGCAGCCGGGTTTACAACCTATCAACTAAACAAAGCATTAGACACAGCATCCAAAGCAATGGCACGCAGGAAAATAGAATTAAGTGCCGATGATGAAGAAATATTGAAAACCATTTATAATGAATCCGCATCCTATCGGGTGTGGGAAAAGAAGTAACTCGCAATGAAGAAAAAACTTGTTGGCCCAAAATTAATGTTGCTTTTCTCTTTTATTATTTTCCTTAGCAGTATCGAAAAGGGAGGTTGGGCATTGGTATCATCTGCAGTGGGATTCATCGGTTTTCTGGTGATGGTCATATTGCTTCAAACCAAGGTTTCAAAAACTAAAAATTAGAAGCGTGAGATTTTCTGATATTCCCGGACTTACCGAAACCAAATCAAAACTGATTGATGCGGTAACACACAATCACATTGCGCATGCACAACTTTTCTTAGGATTGCCCGGAGCACTGAACTTACCACTTGCATTAGCGTTTGCGAATTATTTGCATTGCGAAAACAAAGGCGAAGGTGATGCCTGTGGCACATGCCGTGCCTGCAGCAAAAGTTTAAAATACATTCATCCCGATACCACATTTGTTTTTCCACTAAGCAACATTAAAGGGTCAAAAGATGAAGATCGCTTTAAAGCAGAAATTCTTAAAAGCTGGCGAGCGTTTTTAACAGAACAACCCTTTGGTAATTTAAATGATTGGACTAACTACTATGGAGGTGAGGACAAGCAACCCATAATCTCAAAAGAAGAAAGTCGTGAGATTATTAAAACGCTTTCGCTAAAGCCGTTTGAAAGTCCGTATAAGATTATGATCATCTGGCAACCGGAACTCATGCATTCCACTGCTGCCAATGGAATTCTGAAAATATTGGAGGAGCCACCACCAAATACATTTTTTCTTTTGGTAAGCAATGCTGCCGAACGATTACTTCCGACTATTCTTTCGCGCACGCAAATGGTGCAGGTTCCTCAACTATCGGATGAAGATTTGAAAGACTATTTAGTGAAGAATCATTCTGTTAACGAAGAGCGGCTTCAGGAAATTATTCAGTTAGCAGAAGGCAATCTGCATATGGCTATTAAGTTAGTTGATACAGAAGAAGATCATTTTCAAGATCGGTTTGCCGAGTGGATGCGTTTGTGTTATAAACGAAGTTATGCGGGGTTAGTAACCTTCTCCGAAGACTTTCATCAATTGGATAAACTCAGCCAGCGTAATCTATTTCAATATGGATTGAGTATGATGCGCGAAACATTACTTCATTATGCCGGGGCGGATGCGATTAGTCGGATAAAAAGTGGCGAAGCTAAATTTGTAAAAGACTTTAGTAAGATTATGAATACCGAAAAGGTTGAAAAAATAAACACGCTATTCACCGCTGCGCATTATCACCTGGAACGAAATGGCAGCGCCAAAATGATTTTTTTAGATTTGTCCCTTCAAGTAGCCAAAACGATTAACCCTTAAATTCAAACTTCAAATTCTGTATGAAACGAATTCTTTCTATTCTTTTATTCTCAGCCTTCATCTTTTTAACTCAGTGTTCCTCCGAAAGTGGATCTGATTATTTGGTAACCATCAAAACCAAACAGGGTGATATGGTTGCCATTCTATACGATGAAACTCCTAAACACAAAGCAAACTTCATAAAGCTGGCGAAAGAACATTACTTTGATAGTTTACTTTTTCATCGGGTGATGGAAGAATTCATGATTCAAGGCGGTGACCCTGATTCAAAGCGCGCGTTACCTGGCCAACCACTGGGCACGGGCGGTCCGGGTTTTACAATTGATGCGGAGTTTAATCCGAAATTTTTTCATGAAAAGGGAGCTTTATCTGCAGCTCGTCAGCCCGATCAGATAAATCCAGCCAAAGCTTCCAGTGGAAGTCAGTTTTATATTGTTCAAGGACGCGTTACTTCACCTGCCGAAGTAGACGCACTTAAAATCGATCAAGGTAAATTGAATACTGCTTTCCAGCAGATGATGCAAAACCCAGCCAGTCAGCCTTTGATTGATACGCTTAATCAAATCTACATGTCGGGCGATATGCAGGGCTACCAAAATAAAATTTACAGTTTGGTTCCGCGATTAGAAAAACAAACTGGAATAAAAATTTATAAGGAAGTCTCTGAAGAAAAGATAAAAGCTTACACAACAATAGGTGGCTATCCATCCTTAGATGGTGATTACACCGTATTTGGAAAAGTAATCAGTGGACTGGATGTGATTGATAAAATTGCAACGGTACAAAAAGACTCCAGAAATCGACCCGTGGAAGATGTTCGGATGACGGTTACTGTTGAAGAAATGCCTCGTAAAAAGATTGAAGAAAAGTATGGGTATAAATTTCCTGAATCTAAGCAATGAAAATTCTAGTAACAGGTGCCAATGGACTGCTTGGCTACAAATTAATACAGCAACTAGGTAAGACGTTAGGAGTTACTACCATTGCCACTGCGCGTAAACAAATTGCCGACCTCCCACCTGCCGTTCAGTTTCTTGAATTGGATATTACCAACCATGATCAAACCATGGAAGTTCTTTCTTCCGAGAAACCAGACGTTGTAATTAACACCGCTGCCATGACTCAGGTGGATCAATGTGAAACTGAACGTGAGCAATGCTGGACGGCTAATGTTATTGGTGTAGAGAATGTAGTGGAAGCGTGCGAAAAAAATAACATTCACCTGGTTCATGTTTCCACGGATTTCATTTTTGATGGTTCACACGGACCCTTGGATGAAACCGCAAAACCAAAACCCGTTAACTTTTATGGCGAAAGTAAATTAGCCGGTGAGCAGATCGTTCAAAAAAGCAAACTCAATTGGGCAATACTTCGCACGGTGCTCGTGTTTGGTGTTACACCTGATTTAAGCAGAAGCAACATTGTGTTGTGGGTTAAGAAAAGTCTGGAGGATGGAAAAGTAATTAATGTTGTAAACGATCAGTGGCGCACACCTACGTTAGCCGAAGATCTGGCCATGGGTTGTTATCTCGCGGCTTCTCAAAAAGCAACAGGCATTTATCACATCTCTGGTGAAGAGATGATGACACCCTATGACATCGCGCAGGAAACTGCTGATTTCTTCAAACTTGATAAATCGCTAATCAAAGCCGCAGATTCAAGTACATTCAAACAACCTGCTGCGCGGCCGCCTAAAACCGGATTCATCATCGCGAAAGCAAAAAAAGAGTTAGGCTACCACCCTCACAGTTTTCGTGAAGGCCTGGGCATTCTGACTTCGCAATTGCTCAGGTAATTATGCCATTACCGTAGGTTTGTATGTGTAAGTCGGGATAATTTGTTAAACTTGAAACTTAACAATTACCTAATCTAAACTTTATGTCTGCACGGGGTCAATTCGGTTCAAAGTTCGGTTTTATAATGGCTGCGGCCGGTTCGGCTGTGGGGCTCGGTAACATTTGGCGGTTTCCATATGTAGTAGGTCAAAACGGTGGCGGAGCATTCGTGTTTGTGTATGTGCTTTGCGTGATCCTCATTGGGTTACCATTAATTTATAATGAAGTTGCCCTTGGCCGCATCACCGGACGAAACACCATTGGTGCTTTTAAAGGAACGGGAGGTAATAAGTTTTGGGTGTTCATGGGTGCCGTGCTGGCACTCTGCGTAAGCTTCTTTGTGCTTAGTTATTATGGTGTAATTGCTGGTTGGACGATTGGATATATCGTAAGTGAATTTACCGATTTCATCAAAGATTTCGAAACCTTTAGAAGCGCACCTGTTTATGTGATCCCTTTCTTTGCAGTGTTCATGATTGCAACCATTGCCATTGTGCTGGGCGGAGTTGCCGGTGGAATCGAAAAAGCCTCTAAGATTTTAATGCCCGTGTTATTTGTACTGGTCTTTTTAGTAATGCTTCGAAGCCTTACACTTGATGGAGCGATGGAAGGTGTTAAGTATTACCTCACGCCTGACTTTACTAAAATTAATGGTGGCGTTATTCTTTCGGCTTTAGGCCAGGCGTTCTTCTCACTCTCGGTGGGTTGGGGTATTCTTATCACGTATGGCTCTTATCTTCCCAAAGATCAAAACATTGTGAGCAGTGGTGCGTGGATTGGCTTTATGGATACTGCTGTTGCTTTGTTGGCAGGTCTTATGATTTTCCCAGCTGTATTTTCATTTGGAAAAAATCCTGCGGAAGGAACTGCATTAGTATTTCAAGTGCTACCTGATATTTTTAATTCGATGCCTACAGGCGGACGTATTGTTGGTGCTTCCTTCTTTTTATTATTGTGTGTAGCTGCTCTTACTTCTTCTATTTCCATGATTGAAGTACCTGCTTCTTATTTGATTGATGAGAAAAAATGGAGTCGTAAAAAATCAGCCTGGACGGTGGGTATTTTAGCATTCCTTGTCGGGATACCTTCTGCGCTTTCCGGTGGAGCGAATGAACTATTTACTAACATGACGCTCAATTTATTTGGTTCTGTGAAGACCGGATTTCTCGATATTATGGATGCCCTTTTTGGTGGATTGTTTATTGTTATTGTTGCGTTGATGACGTGTGTTTATACCGGTTGGATTATGGACATCAATAAACTTGCTAAAGAAATTTCAAGTGGTGCACCCGGCTTCGAAAAACCATTGATTGGAAAACTTACACCGGCAGCTTTCTGGATTTTCTTTATCCGATTTGTTTGCCCAATCGTAATAGGATTGGTGTTGCTCAGTACGATAGGGATTATATAGAACTAATACAGCAATTGGAATCATAGCTTCGTTGAGAAGCTATGATTAAGTTTATTCTTGAGAAAGTGTATTAGTGGTAACTATTTAATCGCTTTAAACACAAGCTCGGTTAAATACTCAGCGATGCCTTCTTCATGTTCTTTTGGAATCTCCGTGAGAGAAGGTAAATGCCTGGCAAAATACCGTTGGTCATAAGAACTTTCCACAACAGTGGAGATGAGAGCGGTAGGATAACGATAGTCAGGGTTTACTTCCTTAATAATGTCTGCAGCTTTCTTACAAAGTCTTTTATAACTAAAGAACAAACCTTTCTTATTCTCTTCATCCACATTCTTAGTCAGATATACCTTTTGTGATTCTGCAATCACAATTCTATATAGCGCGGCCTCATCCACCTGAGGTATACGAGGTTCCTGCGCAAGGGGTGATGTTAGTAACCTGAGGGCTATTGTCAATCGCTCCTCTGGCGATTTAATGTTGGCGGTTGCCAGTGTTAGTAGATACTCCAACCAAGTCCAATACCAGGTAAGGTGATAAACCAACAACTTATGTTTGTTTTCAAAATAACGGTAGATAGAGGCTTCCGTACAGTGTGTTTTGTCGGCAAGTTTTCCAAACGTAAAAGCTTCAAAACCAAGTTCATCAATAAGCACAATGCTATTCTCAATGATCTTTCTACCAAGCTCGGAGGAAGTCGGGTCTTTTGTAAAAACTTTTTCATCAATTTTTATCTGAATACCCGATCCGTTTTCCATTATGCTACTGGGTTTAGTTGTTTGAATAAGCAACAGTCCTTTAACTTCTTTGCGCAAAGTTAAAGGACTGCTTAGGGGATAGAATTATATTGCAATTGTTTTCCCTTCCAGGGTCTGTGCAGTAACTATCTCATCATTATAAAAATCAACGATCCCGGTTTCCACATCATACATCCCACCTACAAGGGCAATCTCACCTCCTTCAATCATCTCCTTAAGGATAGGGCTATTTTTAAGAATCTGTTTCTTGGTGATTCTTACATTGAGGGAAGCCACTTTCTCTACAAACTCAGAATTGCTAGCATTCCGGTTTGATGTTACCGATGTTTCGCCCTCAATCGCTGGTTTAAGTTTCTCTAGCAGGGTGGTAAGGTTTCCCATTGTCACCTGATCACATGCACCCTTTACCGCCCCACACTTAGTGTGTCCCAACACGACTATCACTTTTGCTCCCGCCACTTTGCAACTAAATTCCAAGCTTCCGAGGATATCCACATTTTGGATATTGCCTGCTATTCGCACGCTGAAAATATCACCCAACCCTTGGTCAAAAAGTAGTTCAGCCGAAGTGCGTGAATCAATACAACTAAGAATAACAGCAAAAGGATGTTGTCCATCTGATGTCTCATTTACTTGTTGTAACAGGTTACGGTTAATTTTCAGATTTTCCACAAATCTTCTATTTCCTGCTTTCAAAATTTCGACTGCTTCTAGTGGGGTTATCTTATCTCTAACTTCTTTTGTTAATGTTCTCATCGTTTTTTGTTTTTATTATTTCTTTAAAATGGTTAATTGTAAGCAGGTTCAATAAAATTTACCTTCTCTACTGTAATATTTTTAGTTTTAGCATTACTCTCGTAATTTTTTATTAACTCCACTACATCATAAGCAATAGCCTTCGAATTCGTACAGTCGATAATCACTTTCGAATCAGATGGAATGCCATCAAGTGCCTTTACAATATTTGCTTTGTTAAAAAACGATACCTCTTCTGCCAAAATAAGGTGATGAACGTTTTTGCCCTCCGTGGTTGTAGTGATCTTTTTCCATTGATACGAATTGCGATAGCTATGACGCAACGTGTAAAAGATGCCAACAACTAATCCTATCCCTATACCCATTAACAGGTCAGTTAAGAGAATCGCAACAACAGTTGCCACAAAAGGAACAAATTGCTCCCATCCTAATTTATACATCTGCATGAATAGAGAAGGCTTGGCAAGTTTATATCCTACTATCAACAAGATAGCAGCCAAACTTGCTAAGGGTATCATGTTTAAAACATTAGCAATCGTAATCGCACCTATTAATAAGAATATTCCATGAAATATGGCCGACATTTTTGTCTTGCCCCCAAATGAAATATTAGCTGAACTGCGAACAATTACCTGCGTAATAGGCAAGCCACCAATTAAACCGGAAATTACATTTCCTAAACCTTGTGCTTTTAGTTCTCTGTTAGTGGGTGTAATCCTTTTATTGGGGTCTAACTTATCCGTTGCCTCTACGCATAGCAGAGTCTCTAAACTTGCAACGATGGCAATAACAATGGCAATTTTATAGACTTCAATATTTGATAAGGCGGAAAAATCAGGAAGTGTAAATTGGTTGAAGAAACTACCTACGTTTTCAGGAACTGGAATTCTAACTAACTGATCGGAAGCTAAATTGAAATTCAGAACTCCACTTTGATAAAAATAATTCATGACAATACCCAAAATAACCACAACAAGAGGCCCTTGTATTAGTTGAAATATTTTGTGCTTTTTCCCAATCGTAGTATCCCATAATATCAATATGAATAAGGAGAGCACTGCAATAAGAACTGCACCGGGAGTAAAAAATTGAAATGCATTAACTATCTCAGAGAATGTATTTTGTCCATCCGCCTGAAAAAAAGCAACATCTCCCTCTACATCTTTATCCCAGCCTAAGGCATGAGGTATTTGCTTTAGTATTATCAGGAGCCCAATGCCAGTAAGCATTCCCTTAATTACCGAGGAAGGAAAGAAGAAGGCGATGAATCCTGCTTTGGCATATCCCATGATAAGTTGAATAATTCCTGCCAGAACTACCGCTGTTAGAAATGCCTCCCAGGAACCACCAAGAGAAGCAATTGATGAAAAAACAATTACCGCTAGTCCAGCAGCAGGGCCACTAACTCCCAAGGTCGAGCCGCTGGCAATCCCAACAACAATACCTCCTACAATGCCAGCGATAATTCCGGCAAACATAGGTGCACCCGATGCTAATGCAATACCCAAACATAAGGGCAGAGCAACAAAAAATACAACTATACTCGCAGGCAAATCATGCCTGATATTTTTTAACAAGTCTTTCATTTTTTTAATGAGTTGAGAAATTATTCAATATTTTCATATACACATGGTCTTAACCTGTCTATCATTTCTGATAGCCGCTGCGTATATAATGGGTACCGAAACTCAGCGATGAGCTACGCCCGATTATGAGTACCGGGTTCGGGAGGGGTAAATGGACGCGTAAGAAATTCCTGGGGCAGGAAATTCTTTTGATAATGAAACCAAACGGACTTTGGCTGATAGACAGCAGTAATTGACAACTTGATAAAGGTCTCATGATCCTGCAAAAAATCATCTTCTATCCCAGAAGACTCTTTATCCGTTGAGAATGGAGCAGATAAGGGAAAGTCAGAACTTTCTGGCGTTTGGGATATTACCATGCAACGATCGGAACCATAACTATCATTAGTAGCATCAAAAAACTCAAAATTGACTCCAAAAGTCAATAATAGAAGCATCACAGCTAGGTTTTTAGCTCTAAACGATAGTATTTGTTCTGATTTGAATAGTAATGCTATCACAATGCAATGTTATTACTATTACTTGGATTTTACAATAGGACGGGTTAAGAAGTTAGGTTTGTATGCCTGATAGAGGAATTGGTGTTATCGAGTACAGTTGGATTACATAATAAGAACTCTACCGACAATTCCGCTCAATCAAATTAATGGCCTTCCCAACTCCATCTTCAAACCTTACTTGATTGGAGAGTTGCTTCGCATTTTCATACAAGTTTTTATTGTTCAAAAGGATTTCAACATTGGAAATAAATTTATCTGCGGTCATTTTTTTCAAGGGCAACGGCTTCAGCCCTACTCCTTTTTCATAAGCAATTTTTCCCCAAAAGACTTGATCGCCTAACGGATATAAAACCGGACACGTTAAAAATGGCTTGCCGGCTTTTAGACAAGCAGCCATCGTTCCAATCCCGCCATGGTGAACGACTGCTTTCACTAACGGAATCAATTTATCGTACGGTGCAGAATCAATTACCTTTATATCCTTCAAATTTTCTAACTCCTCCACGCTAGTAAGACCCCAGCCTTTTATTAAAATTATTCGGGTCTTACATTTCTTGCTGACTGTTTTTATCAACGCTTTCAAGTCAAGCTTGCTATCGAACGGCATGCTACCGAATGTAATCAGCAACGGTGGCACACCTTCGTTTATAAAATCAATAATGTCTTGCGCTAATTCAGTACTCGATTCATCCGACCAAAAACCAGTGAAGAAACTATCAGCAGGATAATCAGAAGGCCTTGGCAGGAAAAATTCACTGATACCATAAATAGATGGTATTTTCGGTTTCACAAACTTTTTAGAAAGTCCTGCACGATCGCGAAAGTCATTAACAGGCTTTGTCCACATCTTAAGTCCCCACTCAGTTATCTTGTAGGTAAACTTATTCATGAATGTGGGCAAGGATAAAAAACTAAACACAGGATTTGAAAAAGCCCGTGTGGGTTGAATGGCCGGGATCACATTAGCCTCAATCAGCTTATCTGGAAATTGATCCGCAAAATTATCGGCCATTGTTTTTACATGAAACAAAACACGATCGCTCTCTTTAGCCAAGGCATAAAAAGTAGCAAAGGCATCTGCCATCATAGGATACACAAACTTGTTCAGTTGCTTCTTCGCTAAGAAAGGATTTTTCCGAATCTTCTTTCCTTCTTCTGAATCCAGCAGTGCCTGAAAGTCTGCATCCACAGGCACAAAATCCAATCCATAGGATTTAACCAAAGTTTCAAAATTCTTTGCGGTGGATAACACCACTTCATGCCCGCGTAGTTTTAAAGCTCGCCCCAACACAGCGTACGGTTGAACATCGCCCCGGGTACCCAGTGTAAAGATTGCAATTTTCATTTGCATTAATCTGAACAGCATTTCTCTTTACAAGGCAAACGCATTGTTAAGAGGAGAAAGCTCTCTGTTATGATTTTCGCATACTCGTCCATATAATAAGGCCGAATGAAACCAAAGCGGTCACAGTCCTAACAATATGAAATGACCACCATTTGTCCCTAAGTTCAATCCAATTAGTTGGAATGTCTGTTTTATTCCAGGTCATTACAATACTATTGATTGGTTGATTTCCAAAACGAGTTACAAGTCCACTTATAATTAACGAAGCAGCAGCTATCAAAAGAATTATAAATATGGGTGAATTATCTTTTTGCATGAATGCCGATGTAATAGTTAGCACAATAGTAAATAAACCCAGAAGAGGCATTAATGTATTTAAGGCTTTAATTACACTTTGCTGCTGCTCTATGTAGGTTTGAGAAGATAGATACTGTGGATTATATCCCACCCATATCCCAATTAAAGTTCCAGCAATTAATCCCGCAAAAAGAATGTTCAAAAATCTGATAATTAAGAGAGTCATGTGGTGTAAATTTAGTTAATCTTCTTTACAAGATAATCATTAAACTGGCATCTCAAGAGATGAACCGTAAGCCTGCTTATTGATCCTTTTTAGAATATTGAATCTTAACTGCTCCAAAAATAAAGCAAAGACAAAATCTGATTAGTTGTTAACAACACTCTCCTATCTTTGCACTCAAACACACGTTCCATGACTAATCGCTATGCCGCTGAAATTCATATCAATCCGATTCGCTTTCTTAGAAACGATGATTTTAACAACGCAGGGCACATCGAAGACATTAAAAGCACCTTGGCCGAAGCAATTGAATTAACCGAAACCATTCGCGAGCGAATGGTTCAAATACAAGCCTGGCTACAGCAAGGGGATTATAAAGGTGTGAGTTTTCACTTTGCAGATGGCGGTTACATTAGCATGAAAGGCGCCAGTGATAAGCAACTGTTGGAACTCAAATCAAAAGGCATGATAGAATTATTTGATTATGCTACCGACAAAAGTTGGGTAAAAAAATACGGTTCTCAATTCGGATTGATTTGGGAAGATGGCAAAGCGGTTGAGATTTAAGAGATCGAATCTGAAATTTTTTTACATACCGTGAATGGTTGTTTTATTCATTTCGTAGATCCACTCAATTCCTTTTTTCAATGCATCCTTTTCATCAGTCTCCATATCTGGCGCTATACTGTAACCATATCTTTTTCGACTTCCATCAGCAAAAACTGACTCAGCTAAATTTATAATGGAACCGTCTGATAATTGATGAGACACACATCCTGTTGACACCCCAAAAGTGCTTCCCCCAAAAGATTTTGTATTAATTCTATTTTTAAAAGCAACCGCAATTGCTTCTCCAGAACTAGCTGTTTCATTATTTGTCAACACAGCTATGTAACTATTGCTTAAGTTTAATTCTTTAAACTCAAAATTTTCATACACAAGTGCATCTCCTATAAAAGCCTTTCCGCTTGCGAGTTTCCAGGCTTCATAGTTATTATCTGCGTCTACAAAATATCCGAGAGTTCCATTACCCATCAATGGTTCAATTGAAAGAAGCATGGGCCACATATTTCCTCCAAAGTTTCCACGTAAATCGATTATCCATCCCTTTAAATTTGTATCTATTTGCTGAATTATTTTCGTCTGAATTAGTGACACATAAGCATTCATTTCATCGTCCGTTCCTATACAAAAAGGAACCCTTACATATCCAATGTCCTCGGGCGTAGGCTCGTCTAAAAGTATAGGCAAGGGTTTATCTTGCATATTTTCAATATCTATTACCGGACTAAAATAACTATGACTATCGCCAAGTTTGGAAATGGCATAGGTTACTGCTGGATAGGTGTCTTGAATAGATTGAGCATTTCCAGCTTTTTCAAAAACGCTTATTCGAAATTCATTCCAATCTATTTTACTTTTATTTATGGAATTATTTTCAAGCAGCTCAATAACTTCATTTAAATACAATTCTGCTTCGATGGATGTGTCGCCAGAGCTACAGCCTAAACACATTAATAAAATCATCGAGCAGATTATTGTCTTCATTTCTTTGGCCAAATTATAGTTATCATCGAATATTCAATTGCTGATAGTTATTCTATTTAGACTTACCAATGATAGTTCAATATGGCACAACTAACGTGAAGCCCGAAACGAGACTTTGTTTGGAAAGAGTAAATCACTCCCGAAATTTTTAGAGGAATCCTCAAGTAACATGGTGCAACAGCCGCCATCGTTCTTATTTTTCATTCTGTTATTCTGTTTCTAATGTAAATGAAGCGGTAAGTCCTACACTAAAATTCTTTGGCAGTTTTTCAACACCGAAAATTGCCCTCGAGTGCCTTCCTTTGTCTTCCAACACTTTTACAAACAAATCTGAAGCACCATTAACAACAATTGGCGAATCGTCCCAATCCATTCCTGACTGAAAATATGCGTCAATATGATTTAGTCCAACAATTTTATCAAATCCAATTTTCTTATCCACTTGTGCCAAAACATTCAACGCACACAACTCCATAGCTTTAAATCCTTCCTCGGTCGAAATTTCATTCCCTAAACGCCCCAGGTAAAGATAGTCTCCGTTTAAGATTGGAAATTGAATTGCTATGTACGCAATATTACTTCGAACGTTTACAGAAACATAACTTCCACCTGGCGTAGAAACTTCCGGTAGTTCCAGATTAAGTCTTGCAAGATTCTCTTTTGGGCTCGGTTCTATTTTTTTTGGATTCTTTTTATTCCGCATTTTTTTCGGTCGCGTTTTTTGTTGAGGCTCACATCTTAT
Source organism: uncultured Cytophagales bacterium (assembly GCA_963787095.1). GTDB lineage: Bacteria > Bacteroidota > Bacteroidia > Cytophagales > Cyclobacteriaceae > ELB16-189. The sequence goes on from CAWBCB010000096.1 coordinate 33,320, forward strand.
TTCAGTGAAGCCTTCGCGTTCGCCTTAAATTTAGAGCCAGGATTTTTTAGAACAAAATCACTCCCGGAGTCCGAAGCGAGACCTGTCCGGAATGGAGAAGTTCGCTATTTCTTTTTCTGTTACTGCCATCTTTTATGGATCGGTTTTTTTATGATTAGTCTCCTGTTTTCTCATAAATTCCCCTGTCCATAGTGATACCTAATCGGTTAAGCATTCCCTGCATATCAAAATCTTCTTTTTGGTATTTGGCGCGCACGGCTTCTTTTGCTTTTTTAATAGCATCATCATTTTCCCAAATCGCTACAGTAACAAGTATAAAATCACTATTTTCATCAGTGCGATGATAGGCGCTGTCTTCCATAAAGCCAGGCAGTGTTTTAATAAAATCTCTATTAATTTTTACTCTCACGTCAAATTCTTTTTTAGCACTTTGTGGTATAATAAATTTGTCAATTAGAATTTTTCTCTTGTTAGATCTCATTTGATTTTCCCTTATTTCTTTACGGGTGTTAAGTGTGTCAGCACGCACAGCCATTTGTCATTCTCTTTTTTGTAAACATCTGTAATCCACTCGTCAGCTTCCATTGGCTTTCCTTGCCAGGTTCCAGTATTTTGCCCCCGACCCGTTACTAAAGCGATGTTGCCATAAATTTTAACTCGTAATACTTCCTTTGTCATCGTTGAATGCGTTAGCAAACCTTGCTCAAGAACATTAAAAAATCCTTCCTGTGAAATTATCCCACCTTGACTATCAACGAGCACCCAGTCGCTGGTGATGCATTTTTTAATTTCGTCAACGCTGTTAGAAATTACAGCCACATTGAAATTATCTTCAATTTGTTGAAAATGTTTTTTTAATTGTTCTTCCGTCATATTGTCCATTATTATTGTCTGTTTTTACAATGGCGCCTATTGATTTTCGGCTTGGCAGTGTGGTCAAGCTAATAATTGTTCGATTGCTTTGTCAATTCTTCTCTGTTTAGTTTCTTCAGTCTTGGCATCATTAATTGAAAGAACGATTGCTTTCTTTTTACTGGGTGCCAATTTTTCAAAATTTACTTTGGCTGTTTTATTCTTGTCAAAAGCTCTTAGTAAATCAGCCGGTATTTCTACAGTTCTTGGAGCCGTGTCCAATTCAATAGTTACTTCAAGGCTATCACCACCTTTTACATTTGCGTTTTTACGATTTTCGGCACTTAGGCTGATCATAAATTTATTGCCCATTTTACCTACAGCACTGCGATACGTATACTTATTAAGCGTAACTACCACCAAAGGCTTTTTGCCCCCACCCAATTTTTCAAGCTGTTGTTCAGTAACTTCTATCCCGGTATTGTTGCCTGTTTGAACAATTTTTGTTTTAAATTTCATCAGTTAATATTTATTTTTTTAAGGACAGATCGAATAGCAGAGATTATCATACCATTGGGTATAGAGTCTCTTGATTGGCTACTTGCATGCGATCTATTTTTACAAATTGAATTTAATTTTTGTAAAGTGATAAAAAAACAAGGGAATAGAATTGTAAAAAATCATTGATTACCAGTAATAGGAAGTTTTAAAAAAAGCTTTTGGCGGTAGGCCTGCAAAATCTTTGAATTGGTTAATGAAATGAGATTGGTCGCAAAATTCAAAATTATAAGCTAAATCGTTCAGGGAGCTATTCTTCTTTTGATTCTCAATAATTGATTTCATTTTTACGATTGTTGAAAATTGCTTTGGAGTACTACCAACAATATTTCTAAATCTTTTTTCAAAGGCGTCCTGACTAATATGAAAGTGTTTCGAAAGATCTTTAATTCTTTTTAAACCGTTTGTAGCCTGAATCTCTCGTATTGCGCTCAATACTAACTGATCTGACTTGACTTCTGTCAGGTTAGAAATAATAAATTTATCAATTAGTTTTATCCTGCCTTGATTTGATTGTGCATATGCAATTTGTTCTTGAAGTTCGTAAACTAATGAGGATTTAGTAAGATTTTCAAGTGACTCCATAACGCCAAATAATTCAAAAACAGTTTTGCCAAATAATGAAAAAGCTCCTGTTTCTGTAAATGAAATTATTATTGTCCCTGTATTCGATTTATAAGAAAACTTGCGAAAGGTTTTCCTCATTCCTGAAACTATGACAGGGGAAATAGTTTCACTTTTGTCATCATTGCGAAGTAGCACATTGCCTTTGTATTGAACAGCTAATACTAATCCCAAATGAGGTAGGACAGTTGTCTCGATAGGACGATGAGTCTCGATAATCGTGTAGGACTTGATTATAGACCTCAACTGTTCTGTCGGCTTAATTATTTCTATTTTCATTTGCTTAAATCTGTTTTGTGCGATGTGCCTACAATGACCTCTATACCGAATATATCAATTGTCGATATTTTTATATTGCCAATCCCAATAAAAAATTTGAAGTTATTAATCCAATCTCTTCTCAGCGAAGTATTAGCTCACACTAAATTATAGCTGGAATTATTTAGATCAAAATAAATCGCGGAGTCCGAAGCGAGACTCCGCATGGAATAGGATTATGATTTGTTATACATTGTTGCTTGCTGTTTATTTTTCAAGCTCAATAATTTTGCTAAACATGTCAATGTCTGTTGCCCCCTCTGTACTTACAAAAAGGATATTGGTATTTGAATTTATATTCAAATCTTTCTGAAGGGGTTTAAATTCATCATTTGTCATTATCGCTATAAATCCAGCCAAACCACCAGCACCAGACTCACCTGAAACTATTTTCTTATCGGAACCAGTTGGATAATACAGTTCACGAATGGCCTGGATAGCGTATCCATCATCAATTTTTATGGAAACATCTACTCCGCTTTTCAATAAATCCCAAGCTCCTAAAGAAGGAGTACCACAATTAAGCCCGGCCATCATTGTTTTGCTATTTCCTTGCGAGGTGGTAATTTCTCCTTTTTTGAATGAAGAAAGAATGGCATCAGCTTCCTTTGGCTCTACAATTACAATTTTTGGACGACTTGCGCCATACCTTTCCAGATAATACGCTATTCCAGCACCAGCAAAACTACCAACACCTGCCTGAAGGAAAGACAATATCTATTTTTGCTTGTTTCGGAAGGTGAAGGGTGTCTTCCAATTCTTGAAAAAGTGTTAAATATCCGGCCATTATTTGTGCCGGTATTTCTTCATAATTCACCCATGCAGTATCTTGGATTAATTCCCAGTCGTTTTTGATAGACTTTTTCTCTGCATACTTACACGTTTCGTCATAGTTTCCATTTACTTGTTCTACTATAGCTCCTTCTTCTCTAATGGCTTCTATGCGTTGATTAGTTGTATCCTTTGGAACAAAAACCACTTGCTTTCTTCTTAAAGTATTTCGCAGACCACGCTACCGCTCGTCCGTGATTTCCATCAGTAGCGGTGCAAAAGGTAGTTGTCTGGGGTTTCTTTTTAAGGGTTTCATTAATTGCATAGGATGCGCCTAACCCTTTAAATGCATTTAAACCAAAACGGAACGACTCGTCCTTAAGATAAATATTACGAACGTTGTATTTTTTAGATAAGTCAGGTAAATGAATTAATGGCGTAGGTTGGTATTTTGGCAATGCGAAATGAAATTCGAGTGCCTTACTTTTTCTGAGAATTTGAGAGGTTATACTCTCTACAATTTTATTGTTGGGATTATTTATATAAAATGAAGAATCCATTTTAGTTTTTATCGCCATTTGAATGATTTTGAATCTATCGCTCTCATTGTACAAAGAATCCCGTCCAAATGGTCATATTCGTGTTGCAACAACTCGGATAAATCATTCTCCATTTCCCACTCCTGAGGCTGCCAGTTTTCGTCAAGATATTTTATAATTACCTTTTTATGTCGTTTAACTTTCACTAAAAGATTTGGAAAACTCATGCAATCATCCCAAAGTTCGAATTTCTCATCACTCATATAGGTGAATTCTGGATTTATGAAAACAACGGGGTTATCAATATTCATATAGATCAATCGTTTCATAATTCCCAATTGAGGAGCAGCAATAGCACGACCAAAATTATATTTCAATCTTACTTCTTTCATTACATTGTCTAAATCGGTAACCCATGCGGGTACAAGGTGTAACTCAGATTTCTCAATAGGTTTACAAACCTCATAAAGACGTTCGTCTCCAAGCAATAGGATGTCACTTAATTTTTTCATGTTTAAATACTCCTCCTAGTCAAATTGCATATAAGGTTTTTTATATTATTTGTGTGACTTAAAATCCGTAAAAGTTTTCAGTTACTCCAATTAAATACTGGATACACGGGTTTTAAATGAAGTGCTAATGCAAGCATAAAGTCTATATTTTGTTGTAAACCGTTTAATAATCTGAGTGATCGTGGTACAGCCCCATCCGGCCAGTTCGTGGATCTCGGCCGTGTTGCGCAATGCCGGTGGCAGCTGCTGCACCAGCGTGCTGATCACATGCCGCAACCGGTGCAACTGTTGCTGCCTTGCCACATGGCTGCTGGCGCGACTGGCAAACTGGATGTCCTTCTGGCGCGCCAGCACCTGCGCGATGGATTCGGGCTCGGCGCCTTCGGCAGGCCATACGTTCACTGCAAAAATCAGCGAGCTGCGGCGCGGGTTGTCGTCCAGCACCGCCTCGATCGGCGTGTTCGAGTAGATGCCGCCATCCCAGTACGGCTCGCCATCGATACGCACCGCAGGAAATGCCGGCGGCAACGCACTGGAGGCCATGATGTGGTCGATGCCCAGGGTTTCGTCGCGACTGTCGAAGTAACGCATTTGTCCGCTGCGTGCGTTCACTGCGCCCACCGTGAGCCGGGTCGCGCCACTGTTGAGCACATCCAGATCGAGCAGTTCCGCCAACGTCTCGCGCAGCGGCGAGGTGTCGTAGAACGCCGCCTTTTCGATACCGAGCAGCGCCTGCTGGCCCATCCACGCCGAGCTGCTGGGGCGAAAGAAGCCCGGCACCCCGGACCCGAAAATCCCCAGTTCCAGCAGCGACTGCGCCAGCGGCGCCGGCAACCACGGCGCGATCCCGCGCCGTTCCATGCGGCGCCAGAACTCGTGCAATCGCGCGGTGCGGTGCTCGGGGCGATTGCCGGCAATCAGGGCGCCGTTAATGGCGCCGATCGAAGTGCCGATCACCCAATCCGGCTCGATGCCAGCCTCATGCAAGGCACGGTATGCCCCGACCTGAAACGCGCCGAGCGCGCCACCGCCCTGCAAGGCGAGCACCCGTTGCAGCGCGGGCGCAGTGGTCGCAGCGGCCGGCCTGGCGCGCGACGCGGCGGCGGGCGGAGACTTGCGTTTGGCGGACGTGCTCATCGGTTCGGCTCCCAAAACGGCGCGACAGCGACCGGGGACGCTGCAGGCCGTTGCGGCACCCGCATCACTGCGCGGTCCAGCCGCCATCGATCGGCAGAATGCCACCGGTGATCGAAGCTGCATCGTCGCTGCACAGGAAGCGCGCCAGCGCCGCCACCTGCTCCACCGTGACGAACTTCTTGGTGGGCTGTGCCGACAGCATCACGTCCTTGATCACCTGTTCCTCGGTGATGCCGCGCGCCTTCGCGGTATCGGGAATCTGTTTCTCCACCAGCGGGGTGCGCACGTATCCGGGGCAGATCGCGTTGACGGTGATCCCCGCCTGCGCGACTTCCAGCGCCACGGTCTTGGTCAGTCCGGCAATGCCGTGCTTGGCCGCCACGTAGGCGCTCTTGAACGGACTGGCCACCAGCGCATGCGCCGAGGCGACGTTGACGATGCGGCCCCAGCCACGCTGCTTCATCGCGGGCAACGCCAGGCGTGTGGTGTGGAAGGCCGACGACAGGTTGATGGCGATGATCGCATCCCATTTGGCCGGCGGGAAATTCGTCGATCGGTGCCACGTGCTGGATGCCCGCGTTGTTCACCAGAATGTCGATCGCTCCGAACTCCTTGAGGGCGGCAGCGATCATCGCCTCGATCTGTTCGGGCTTGCTCATGTCGGCGCCGTCGTAGCGCACGCGCACGCCATGCGTGGTGGCGATCTCGGCGCGCAGCGCCTCGATCTGCGCGGCATCGCCAAACCCGTTCAGCACGATGTTGGCACCGCCGGCGGCAAGCGCGCGGGCGATCCCCTCGCCTATGCCGGAGGTAGATCCGGTAATCAGGGCGGTCTTGTTGGTAAACATGATGTGTCCTCGCGAATGGGGGTAGCAGGGCGGCGTCCGCGCAACGCGATGATCGCCGTAATCGGAACGCCAATGTGCCAGCGCTCAACCCGTTGAGACAGCCTACGCCCCTGATTGTTGCATCGCGTCATGACGCCGCGACACCATTCAGGTGGCATCCGGTCTTTTGTGGAGTGGTCGACGTGCCGCTACAATGCGCGCTCCGCACTGCGCCTGCGCAAGCAGGCCCGCGACCGCCTCGGAACCCAGGACATGCCCTTCGTCGTCGTCGAGAACTGCATCCGCTGCAAATACACGGACTGTGTCGAGGTCTGCCCGGTGGATTGTTTCCACGAGGGACCGAATTTTCTGGTGATTGATCCGGTGGAGTGCATCGACTGCACCCTGTGCGAGCCGGAGTGCCCGGCCAAGGCGATCTATCCGGAAGACGATGTGCCGGCAGGCCAGGAACACTTCATCGCGCTCAACGCCGAACTGGCGGCAATCTGGCCGGTGATCACCACGCGCCAGGAGCCACCGGCCGATGCGGCCGAATGGGACGGCAAGCCCGACAAGCTGGGCGAACTCAAGCGTTGAGCGCGCGTTTCTGTAGCCCGGATTAGCCGCAACGCGGCGTAATCCGGGACCACGACCATGGCACGTGCCCGGCACGTCGCGTCACCACGCCACCCCGGATTACGGCCCACATGGATGTGCAAGTGCCGCGAGCGCATGGATGCGTGAGGAGCGACTGCTCGATCAGGGGTAGCCCGGATTAGCCGCAACGCGGCGTAATCCGGGACCACGACCATGGCACGTGCCCGGCACGTCGCGTCACCACGCCACCCCGGATTACGCCGCACATGGATGTGCAAGTGCCGCGAGCGCATGGATGCGCAAGAGCGGCCGGCTTCGCCTAATCCGGGCACCGTACGCCGCACACGGATGTGCAAGTGCCGCGAGCGCATGGATGCGTCAGGAGCGACTGCTCGGTCAGGGGTAGCCCGGATTAGCCGCAACGCGGCGTAATCCGGGGCCGCGACCGTGGCATGCAGGTGGCACGTCGGCGTCACGCACGCGCAACCCCGGATTACGCCGCACATGGATGTGCAAGTGCCGCGAGCGCATGGATGCGCAAGAGCGGCCGGCTTCGCCTAATCCGGGCTACACCGTGACACCGTTGCGCCGCACGCCGCACACGGATGTGCAAGTGCCGCGAGCGGGCGCTTCCGGCATCCGTGCCTCCCGCGCCACTCGTGCATCCATGCACGTCGCATGGCGACGGCATGGATGCCGGAGGTAGAGCAACGCAGGAGCAGTTGCCGGATGCGCAGGAGCGGCCGCTTGGCGACGATCAGTTCAGGCGCGTATGCAGCAGGCTCAGCAACGCAGCGGCAGGGCCGTCGCTGAGCACGCGGCCGTCCGGCGAGACCGCAGAGATCGTGGTGGCACTGTCATTGGCGCGCAGCCGCACCAGGAACGTCTGCGCCTGGTAGGTCACCTCCACCGTGCCCAACGCTTCGGAACGACTACCCACGGTTACGCCGTCCATGCCTTCCAGTGCCTGCCCGACGCGGCGCCAGGCGCTGTCGATGCTGGCGCCCAGCTCGAACTGCCCCGCCCCCGACGCCACCGCGGGGGGTGCCGCTGCCGGTGCCGGCCGGCCAGCACTCTGACTTGCCATGACCGGAATCTGCATGGAGGGGTCGGTGTTCGGCGTGTCCAGATCGGGCGGAACCTCCAGCGGACGATTTTCCGGCGCGGTCTTGTAGGGATCCTTCTTGTGGCGGAACCAGCCGCATCCGGAAGTCGCTACCAGCGCAACGGCCAGTACGCCAATCACGAGGTGGCGCGCGCTGAGAAAGCGAATGGTCATGCGGATCTCCTTGAGTGTTCGGTTTCGGCACGCAGGCCGGTGACTTCAGATTCGATGTGTCGACACAGCGCCGTCATGACTTCCGCGTTGCCAGCGTACTGCGGCGACAACGGCAACAGCGGCAGCCGCAGGCCATGGCCGATACCGGCCCGTTGCAGGATTGCCTTGAGCGGAACCGGATTGGGTTCAACCCCGAGGAAACGGTAGAGCGAGGATAACCGCGCATCCAGACTGCGCGCTGAATTGCCTTCGCCTGCAGCGATCAGATCGCACAGACGACGGAACGCGGCAGGCACCACGTTGGATGCCACCGAAATCACACCATCGGCGCCGCCCAGCATCGCGCGCAGGAATGTGGGGTCGTCGCCGCTGAGCACCGCAAACGACGATGAGCACAACGCCAGCAGCGATGCCATGCGATCCGACTCGGGCCGCGCTTCCTTGATGCCGATGACGTTCTCATGCGGACACAGCCGCGCCACCGTCTCGGGCAGCATGTCGCAACCGGTGCGCGACGGCACGTTGTACAGCACCAGCGGGACGCCAGCGCGTTCGGCGATCGCCAGATAATGGCGAAACAGGCCCTCCTGGGTCGGGCGCACATATGGCGGCGTCACCACCAGGGCAGCCTGGGCGCCCAACTCGTGGGCGCGCTGGGTGAGCCGAATGGTCTTGTTGGTGCTCGACAAGCCGGTCCCGGCCAGCACCACGAGGCGCCCGGCGACGAGCTCGACCGCTCGCACCAGCAAGGTTTCGTACTCATGCTCCTCCAGCGCCGCCGCCTCACCGGTGGAGCCGGCGACCACCACACCGTCCACGCCAGCGGCCAGTTGCTGCTCAAGCAGGCGCTCCCACCCTTCCAGGTCGATGTCGCCCGACGGCCTGAATGGCGTTGCCAGCGCGGTGATGCATCCAGTGAGTTGCAAGTACCCTGCCCCTTTTGTTGCCGCCCATTCCGGCAAGACCGCTGCGCGCATGGGCGCATCCACCCCATCTCGCCGTGCTCCGGCCGCCGCATCACTCCTGCCCATTTGGCAGGCGGGTCGGCGGATGTTACTTGCGGCCATCAAGGACTGGCAAGTATGCTGATTTCGGTGCCGCCACGATTTGCCTGCGGCGCCGCGCCATCTCCCCATTCTACGCCGTATCGGAACCCGACTTGAGCGACCAGCCTCCCCGCCCCGCCCCCAACGAAAACCACCTGCTGATCAGCGCGTATACCACGCACCCGGACTCGCCGCTGCTGGCGGTTTCCCGGCGCATCGCCGACAGCGGCTGCAACCTGCTCGATGCCCGTCTCGCCACCGTGGGCCGCGACGTGTCGGTGCTGGCGCTTGCGCAAGGGCCGTGGGATGCCGTGGCCAAGCTCGAAGCGATGCTCACCAAGCTTGAACGCGAGGAGGGCATCCGCCTGACCTGGTATCGCACCGGCACCAAGACCCTGCAAAGCGATCTGCTGCCGTACGTGATCGAGGTGGTGGCCGCCGACAAACCCGGCATCCTGTTCCAGCTCGCCGATTTCTTCGATCGCCAGGGCATCACCGTCGAAAACCTGCAAAGCATGCGCTACAAGGCCATGCAGACAGGTGCCGAGATGTTTTCGGCACAGATAACGGTCGGAATTCCGTCTTCCATGCACATCGCCGCCTTGCGCGACGATTTTCTGGAATTCTGCGACCACCTCAACCTTGACGCCATCATGGATCCGATGAAGTTCTGAGTCTGTTTCGACGTGCCTGGAGGCGTGATGCTGGATATCGGCGACCGTGTTCCCGACCTCGCTTTGAACCTTTCCACCGGCGGCATCGCACACCTTGCCGACTACCGTGATCGTTGGCTGGCGCTGTATTTCTACCCCAAGGACAACACCCCGGGCTGCACCCGCGAAGGCCAGGATTTTCGCGACCTGCACGCCGCATTCGAGGCAGCGGACGCCACCATCCTCGGGGTGTCGCGCGACTCGCCAAAGACGCATCAGAACTTCGCCGCCAAGCACGCCTTGCCATTCGCGCTGGTCAGCGATGCCGATGAAGTCGTGTGCCAAGCATTCGCCGTGATCAAGGAGAAGACCTTGTACGGGCACAAGCACCTCGGCATCGAACGCAGCACCTTTCTGATTGCCCCGGATGGCCGCCTGGCGCAGTGCTGGCGCGGGGTCAAAGTGCCTGGGCACGCCCAGGCCGTGCTGGATGCCCTGCGGCACGCCCGCGCGAAGGCCCAGTGATCGCGCTCCCGCGTTTCCCCGATGACCGGCGCGAGTGGCGCGTCCGGAATCGTTGCGTTGCCCTTTGCGAGCGACCCCGCCCATGACCCGAAGCAAGCGCATCTACGTGCTCGACACCAACGTGCTGATGCACGACCCGACCGCCTTGTTCAAGTTCGAAGAGCACGACGTGTTCCTGCCGATGATGGTGCTGGAGGAACTCGATACGCCAAGAAAGGCATGTCCGAGGTCAGCCGCAACGTGCGTCAGGTCAGTCGCTTGCTCAACGAGCTATCGAAGGCAACGGTGCCGACAAGGTCGCTTCCGGGCTGCGCCTGCTGCGTCCGCAATCGCTGCAACTGGACATGTCGCGCAGCCCCGGCACGCTGCTGTTCCAGACCCGTCCGGCCAACGCCAGCCAGCGGTTTGGCACCGGGATTCCGGACAACCAGATCCTCGCCTCGATCCTGCACCCTGCGCGAGGAACACCCGGGCACCGAGGTGGTGCTGGTGTCCAAGGACATCAACCTGCGCATCAAGGCCGCCGATCGCAGGCATCCCCGCCGAGGACTACGAAAACGACCGCGCACTGGACGACTTCAGCCTGCTCTATACCGGCGCCACGGCGCTGCCGGAGGACTTCTGGGAGCGCCATGAAGCGGACCTGCGCTCGTGGACCGACAAGGGCCGCACCTACTACGAGTTGCGTCGCGGCGAGGACGAAGACTGGCACCCCAACCAGTTCCTGTACCTGCCCGGCGACGATGACGTCGAGCTGAAAGTCGTGCGCAGCGACGGCGAGCGCACCACCGCTGCAGATCGTCGACGACTTCCGCCACAGCCAGCACGCGGTGTGGGGCATCAACGCGCGCAACCGCGAGCAGAATTTCGCCCTCAACGCGCTTGATGGACCCGGACATCGATTTCGTCACCCTGCTCGGCACCGCCGGCACCGGCAAGACGCTGCTGGCGCTGGCCGCCGGCCTGGCGCAGACCATGGACGCAGCAACGCTATCGCGAGATCATCATGACCCGCGCCACGGTCTCGGTCGGCGAGGACATCGGTTTCCTGCCCGGCACCGAGGAAGAAAAAATGACGCCGTGGATGGGCGCACTCACCGACAATCTGGAAGTGCTCACCCACACCCAGGAAGGCGGCAGCTGGGGCCGCGCCGCGACCAACGATCTGCTCGCCAGCCGCATCAAGATCCGCGCCATGAACTTCATGCGCGGACGCACCTTCCTGAACCGCTGGCTGATCATCGACGAAGCGCAGAACCTCACGCCCAAGCAGATGAAGACCCTGGTCACCCGCGCCGGTCCCGGCACCAAGATCATCTGCCTGGGCAATGTCGAACAGATCGACACGCCCTATCTCACCGAGACCAGTTCCGGCCTCACCTACGCGGTGGACCGTTTCAAGGACTGGCCGCACAGCGCGCACATCACCCTGCGCCGCGGCGAGCGCTCGCGCCTGGCCGATTTCGCCTCGGAAGTGTTGTAGGAGCGCACCCTGTGCGCGACCGCCAACCTCCCATCACATGGGCGCATCCGATCCGGTACGGAGGTCGCGTGCAGGGTGCGCTCCTAAATGAGCATCGACTGCGTGCAGGAGCGCACCCTGTGCGCGACCCTGCCCGATCACTGGCTCCTTCATGACCTCTGACTCCCGCCCGCTCTGCGCACTCACCATCGCCGGCTCCGATTCGGGTGGTGGCGCCGGCATCCAGGCGGACCTCAAGACTTTCGCCGCGCATGGTGTCCATGGCCTGTGCGCGATTGCCGCGCTGACCGCACAGAACACCCGCGGGGTGGGCGCGGTGCATGTGCCCCCGACGGCCTTCCTGCGCGCCCAGATCGACGCCTGTTTCGACGATTTCCGGATTGGCGCGGTCAAGATCGGCATGCTCGCCAACGCCGAACTCATCGATGCGGTGGCGGCAGCACTCGATCGGTACCGGCCGCCGTTTGTGGTGCTCGACCCGGTGATGGTGGCCACCTCCGGCGCGCGTCTGCTCGATGCGGACGCGCTCGACGCATTGCGCCGGCTAGTCCCGCGCGTCAGCCTGATCACCCCCAATATCCCCGAGGCGGAGTGGCTGCTGGGCCAATCCATAACCCACGCCGATGCCGCCGAGCGCGCCCTGACGTCGCTGCACGCACTGGGAGCACGCGCAGTGCTGCTCAAGGGGGCACACCTGGTCGAGGATGGCGATGACGAAAATTCGCGCACTGCAGTAATCGACCGCTTCAGCGACGAGCACGGGATGCTGTCATTCCGCAATCCGCGGCTTGCCCTCGAAGGCCATGGCAGCGGCTGTACCCTGGCTTCGGCAATCGCGGCGCAATGCGTCAACGCCCGGTCATTGCGCGACGCCTGTGCCGACGCGATCGCCTACGTCGCTGGCGCACTGGCGCACAGCACCCGCCCCGGCCTTGGCGAGGCGCGCGTGCTGGCACACTTCTGGCGCGCCGGGATCATGGCGGCGCAATAACGGGAGCCTCAAAACGCGACCGGCACGTCCCCTGGCATTGTGTTGCGCACTGCTGGGATTTTATCTTCCGTTGCGACGGTCACGGCGTTTGCATTGCAGCGCCAGCGTTGTCTCCAGGCTGGCGATTGGCGCTCCGAATCCCAGCGCCACGGCGTCCGTGGTGGGCATGCTGGGATTCGGTCACTTCGCAACAGCGCTCGCTACGCGAACAACGCCGCAGATGGACATGCAAGTGCTGCAGGCTCAGGATGCACAAAAGCAGCTGCCTTCGCGACACCCGGTTGTTAGACCCGCCCGAGCTCACGAATCGATAGGGATCGACCACCACATCAAGACGGACCGCCGCATGCAGCGGCCCGCCACTCGAACGGCGACTCAAATGGCTACTGCCAACGGTAGTTGTATGTCAGACCAATGACGTGCACGTTGTAGCTCGGCGGCTTTTCGTTGGTCGGCGTCACGATGCTCAATGAACCGAACTGTAACCCGTCGTAGTAGTAGTCACTCGCCTTGAGATGCGAGAACCAGTAGAACGCCACGATGTCGGACGACTGGCCCAGCTTCCAGCGCGCGTTGAACTTGAGTTCCACGGTGTTGGTCACCACCGTCGGCATATCCGCCGCGGGAATGAAGAACACGGCTGGCGTCACCGGTGGCTGCCCCGCTGCTGCCAGCGGATTGTTGACGTAGCTGCCGCCATTGATATGCACTTTCGTGCGCGCGCGGGTGCCGACCAACTCGCTGTTGAGGTTCAGCTTGCCGCCCATCAGCCCCTTGTAATTGAAGGCAATGCCGGCGGTGTGCACTTTGTCGGCCGAGTTGGTCGACCAATCCTGGCAAGCGTCGATCTTGTTGTTATTGCTACGCGCCTGCACGGTGGCAAAGCAGCCCCCGTCAACTACCGTGTTGGCGGCGACGCCGACGAACGCGGTGTTGCTGTTGCTGCCATACGCGCGGCTGGCACTCTTGGTGTTGCCTTCCTCATAGGTGTAGAAGAGGTCGGCACTGGCGTTCTCGCTGATCGAATAGCTGCCATCCAGGTTGAATGCCCAGGTCTTGTCATCGGTGAGGCCGTACAACGAGTGCTTGTAGTCGTTGCGGGTGTAGGCAACGCTGCCAACCACATTCATCTCATCGGAGGCTTGCCAGTCGAAGCGCGCCCGCAGCTTGTCGAGATCGCGATCGGCCATGTTGTAGCGGCGCAACCCGAGCAGCTCGTTGATGTTGTTGCGACTGCCGTACAACGCCTGCGGCACGATGTTGTTGTTCGGCGAGAAGATTGCCGCATCGCCCGTCAACGGTGTGGTCGGGAAACCTGCGGATGGACCGAAGCCGGTCAAGCCGGTCGCCAGCAGGTAATCGTAAACGCTCATCGTGGCCCCACCCGCAGGGATCACGTTGGCCATCGGCACCAGCGCAAGGAACGCGTTCTCATCGTACTTGGCCGAACGGTACGATCGCGTGTAGGACACGCTGGTCGTCACGTTTTCGATGGCGCTGTTGCGCCACTCCAACTGGCCGAGATTTTCCTTGGTCTTCGGGGCATCCGAGCAGTTGATCCAAGAACCGGTGCAGTCGCGCTCGTACTGCTGGTACTGGTAGACGCCCTTGATGGTCTGGCCGTCGGCTATCGCGTAGTCGGCGCTGGCATCGATCTGGTTGAGGCGCTTGCTGTAGGGCCGGTTGGCGTAGATGTTGATGTTGCTGCCGAGGGTATTCGGCGCCAGACCCAAGGCCGCGTTGAACGCCGAGGCGTTGCCGGAGCGAGCCTCGTTGGCGTCGTAGAAGAAGTACGTGTGGATATCGGTCTTGTTGTTGTGGTCGTCGTACTTGTAGGCCAGGCTGAGATTGAGGTCGCTGGTCGGGTGCGAGGTCAGTTTGGCGTCAAACGACTTGGTCACCACCAAACCATCCAGCGAGCTCACTGGCAGCGCCAACGGCCGCAACGGATCGTCCACGTAGGCCGAGTCCTGCGTGGTGCGCGCGTACGATGCGTTCACCACCAGCTTGGTCTGGCGCGAGAAATTGTAGCCACCGACCACGTTGAACTGGTGGTATTCGTTGCTCGGCGCCGTGCTCGTGGTCGAGGTCCGGGACGGATCGCTGACGTCCTGCCAGGTCATCGACTTGACGTTGTTGTCGTAGATCGAGCCGTAATATCCCACGCGCATGTACGACGTGTCGCCGGTGTAGTTCAGATTCACGTTGTACTGCTGGGTATTCTGGTCGACCAGATCGGGGATGATTGCCGCAAACTCGCGAACCAGCGAGGTCACCGTGCTCATCGCCTTGAGCCCGTCCTTGTTCTCGTTCTTCGCACTGAGCTTGATGTCCCATTGCGGGGATATCTGATAGCTGAAGCCGACTTCTTCGGACTCGCGCTTGGTCGCCAGGTTGACGTTGTGGAACGCGGGCACGTCGGCAGCAATGATCGCGTTCATCTGCGCGAGCTGTGCCGGGGTCGGCTGCACCAGCACGCCACCTGCCAGCACCGGTGTCTGCGACGACGCCGGCAACAGGCTGCGGAAATTGAGATTGTTGGCGTTCGATTGCGGTACCACCGGCTTGATCCAGGTGCCGGGCAAGGTGAGGTTGTTGGTGCCGGCGCCGAGATATGGCGTCTGGTAGCTGTCCGAGCGGCTCTTGCGCAGCGAATCGAACTTGGCGTCGATGCGGTACCTGCCCTGTTCGCCGTATTCCACCGACACGTCGCGAGTCCTCAGCCCGAGATTGTTGGCCACCACGCGCCAACGCACCGCGTTGTCGCTGTTGTACGTACCGCCGCCGCTATACAGAAGGTTGAGAATTCCGAACACGCCCTGGTCGTACAGGCCGTTGTATTCGCCGAATTTGTACGAGTCGTCGCTGACGTAGCCAGCGCCGATCTCGACATAGTTGGTGGGTTGCGTCAGCAGACGCGCCGGGTCATCGCCCTCGTCGGCGCGAACCGTGGCGACCGCGCCCATGGCCAATACGGCGGTCTGGATCGCCACGACCAGCGCACGCACGCCGGGATTGAATTTGATGGTATTCATGACTGCTCCCTACTTGTATTTCGATACCGAGGGTCCGCTCGCCATCAGCGCTGGAATTTCGCGCCAGCCGGGTGGTTCGAACCATGCACAAGGACGTGGCAACTCAGGCAATTGCGGCCGTTGGTCTGCGCGCGCGGATTGCGGCTTGCCTGCGGCAATGCGCCGTTGGCTGATGTCACATCGCCATTCTCGAAGTTGGAAGCGCTGTTGATGCCTGCTGCGTGATCGGCGGTATGACAGTCCTGACACAGCCACGGAGCACGCTGCTTGAGCAACGGCGAGTTGGTGGAACCGTGTGGCGTGTGGCAGCTGCTGCAGTCGTCGGTGACCGGGCTATGTTCCCAAAGGAACGGGCCGCGCTTTTCGGCATGGCAGGTGTAGCAGGTCTCGTTGACGGTGTTCTTCACCAGCAGCTTGGGACCGGTGGAACCGTGCGCATTGTGGCAATCCGAGCAGGCCATTTCGCCGGCATGTACCGGGTGTACCGAGATGCGCTTGAACTGCGCGCGCTCGGTCTTGTGACAGCCTTCGCAAACCTCCGGCTGCGTGACCTTGCTGAGAATCGGATCGTCCGCCACGTGCACCTTGTGGCAACTGCTGCACGCGAGATCATGATTCTGATGCTCGCTGCCCGACCAGTTCACCCGTTCGCCGGCCTTGTGGCAACCAAGGCACACTTCGTTCTGGGTGTCGGAGGTCGAAGCCGTCTTGACTTTCTTCTTGCTGCCGAAGACCACGTCCGTGTTGTGCTTGGTATTCTGGATGTGCTCATCGCTGCTGCCATGGCACGACTGACACGAGGGCGTCCGAGCATCAGCCTTGACGCCGTGACGAGTCTGGTAGATCGACATGATCCGTCCATCCTCCTCGTCGTGGCATTTGGTGCACACTGCGTCGCGGGCAAGGGCATCCTGCGCCACGCTGTTGGTGCTATTCGAGCCCAGATCCGGAAGCGACTGGGCATCACCGGCATGAGCGCCGGCGGGGAATCCGAGCGCCGCGACCCAGAGCGCGAGCGCGAGAAACGGTGTCGAGCGGTTCATTGTTGCTCTCCTTGACTTGCTTTGCGTCGGATGCGCGTTCAGACGCGCACCGGTACGGGCGGCGGCAGCGCAGGACGGGCCATGCGCGGCGATTCGATATGAGGTAATGAGGCGCACTGGCACCGTCGACAGACCGGCAGCCGACGGCGAATGCACCTGCGCACCGAACGTCAGGTCCGGTATGGCAGGGCGTTGAATTACTGAAATGACGACCCGGTGCGGCACCGGGCGAACCACGACCGGGCGGCGGGGCGGCGGGGCGGCGGGGCGGCGGGGCGGCGGGGCGAAGTATCTTCGGAAGTAGCTGATCGCGCCGCAACAATCCGTGTTCCACATGCGCTAGCGCCGTTGGGCATGACCAAAACCGAAGTGCCGCGCCGTCGCATTTTTGCTTGTGCTCAGGGCCCGAAGACCGATGCAGAAAATCAAGAAAGTCGATTGACTGAGCGCACGTTACGCCTTCCTATTCGGCTCATTTTGACCTCGGTCAATTTGCGCGACGAAACGTAAAGTTCTCGTTGCGCATTCGCCACCGACCCGCACAATCCGCTGTTATTTTGGTGATTGTTGGCCTGCGTTGGCGACCACCGTAATGTCGATCCGTCCGTGCCGGGGACGTAAGACCATGCCCCTGCGCCACAAACAAAACCGGCGCCTTTGACGGCGCCGGTTTCTCCTGCCATCGCGGCTTCCTGCCGCGGTGCCCCCGGGTCAGAAGCTGTAGATCATGCTCAAGGTTCCGACCGTGACATCGAAGTCCGGCGATTCCTCGCCGAACAGGATCACGTTGGCCAACTGGTTGGCTTCCACACCATCCAGCGCGAAATCGCTGGAACGATAGTGCTCGTGCTGCACCTTGGCCCGCAACGACAGGCTTTCGCTGAACTGGTATTGGCCATAGACGCTGCCGGTACGGATTACCACCCGGTTGGTGGGCAATGGCGCCGTGGTCAAGCTGCTGCCGGTGGTGACGTTGACGTCGTCGCGCGAGGTCGAGAGCATCAGGTCGAAGCCGAACTGAAAGCGTTGATCGCTCGGCTTCCAGGTCAGATTGAAACCGCCGGTATCGACGCGATCACGATGCAGCGCGCTCCAAAAACGTGTTGGATCGACGACCTGGGCTACGCGTCCGGCACCTCCGGAGAAACTGACACCGTTCTGACCGGTGTCGAGCTTGTCGTAGGTGTAGTAGGCCGAGGCCGACCATTGCGCGCTCGGGGTGGCGGTGACGTCGAAGGTGTAGGACTGCACCTTGGAGTCGGTCAGGCCCAGCTCGGTCTTGTTGTAGTTGTCCTTGCTGTAGCTTCCGTCAACACCGAACGACAGGAAGCTGATCGGGCTGTAGTTGGCCTGGAAACCCACTTGATCGCGCTCGCGGCTGGCGAGGTTGAACTTGCGCAGCAGCGGGGCATTCTCGAAACCACCGGCGAGCGTCGCCAGGAACCCGTCGACAAAGCCGGTAAGCACCGGCTCGGTGCCGTCGTAGTGCGAGCCGCCGCGATCAGCATGGATGTAGCGCAGGCTGGCGTCGAACAGTTCGCCAAACGGACGACTGGCGTTGAGGCTGAAGGTGTTCTCGTGAGTATTGCGGCGCTCCGAGAACGTTCTGCGGATCTCGCGTCGCTCGGCGACGCCGGTGAAGCGGGTGCCGTCTTCCATTCGATAGCCGGCATCCACCTTGTACTTGTACTCGCGGTAGCTGTACGGCTCGTTGAAGCGACGCCGGTCGCTGATCGCCAAGGTGTTCTGCGTCGTCGAATCGCCGCCGATGTAATCGTACAGATCGATCGGGGTATTGTTGTCGCGATCATCGTAGCGGAAGCTGCCGCCGTAGTTGAAATGGGCGGTCGGGCGCGATGACAGCCGCAGGTTGATCACCGTGGTGTTGATCTCGCCGTCGAGCGAGTCGCGCGGCAACGGTTCATTCACGCTGGCCGCCAGCACCGGGTTGATCGTATAGGGCAGGAACGCGTCGTTCTGGCTCATGCGCCCGAGCGCGGCATCGGCAGTAAAGCGCGTGCGGTCGGTGAAGTTGTAGCCAAACAACAGGGAGCCCTGATGAAACCGGTTGTCGGGTGGCAGCGCCAGTGAGCCTTGACCGGTCGGAAAGCCGGCGGCGGCGGCCCAGCCGGCAATCGCACTGTACGGGTTCTGCCAGGTCAGCGCGGTGTTCTGATCGCTGAAATCCGACAGGTGATAGCGCAGTTCCAGCTGGTATTTTTTCTCGGTGTAGCGCGCGATCACATCGAACTGATGTTCCTTGTAATCCACCGGCTCGGGCAGCATCACCGCACGCGGGTTGCCGCCGCTGTTGCCGATCACCCCACCGATCGACTTGAGACCGTCCTTTTCCTCGTACTGGTACTTGGTAGTGATGTCGAAGTGGCCAGGCAGTATCTTGTCCAGACGCGCGCCGAAGCGTTTGCGCTCCGTATCGAGGTTAAGCGGCTTCAGGCTTGAGACCAACTGCGTCATGCCAGCGGTGCTGGCCGACGGCACCCAACTCGGCGGCAACGTCAGTTGCGTGCTGCCGGCGCCATCGAAAATGGTCTTGCCGCTCTCGCTGCGGAAGGTGGGAATCTGGTCGTAACTGGCGCGCAGCCGGAAGTCGCCCTGGCGACCGTAATCCAACAGTACGGAACGCGAGCGCAGGCCCAGATCGGTACCGCGCACGCTGACGTACTCGCTGCGCTCGGCGTCGTAGTTCGGGCGGCTGGTGTAGAACAGGTTGAAGACCCCGTAGGCGCCCTTGTTCTCCTGGCCGCTGTACTTGCCGAAGCGGAACGAATCCTGACTGACGTAGCCCAAGCCAAATTCGAACAGGTTCTTGACCTGCGTCTGTTCGAGCAACTCGGCGGACGGGCCTTCATCGCTCTGCGCCTCGTCCTGGGCGAATACGGGAGTGGCGGCCAACGCCAAGGCGATGAACGTAGCCAACAACGAACGCCGCAACAGTATGGCCTCACCCCTTGCCGACAGAAGTTGTTGCTCTCGGTCGATCCGATACATCGGAATTCTTGCGTTCATGACACACCTCACAGGTTGTGCAGGGTCCGCGTTGCGCGCTGCGCAGCACGCGGGCAAGGTTCAGGTCGGTTACCGCGTCTTGCGCGGGCCCGACGGGTGGTTGGAGCCGTGTACCTGCACGTGGCAGTTCATGCAGTTCTTGCCCAACAGTTGCTGTGCGCCGGACGGCGTGGTGGCACCCGGCAGGCCGGTGCCGCTATAGGCCGTGCTGGGATGGAATTGCTCGAGATGGCATTGCTGGCACAACCACGGCGCCCGGTTCTTGAGTAGCGACTCGTTTACCGAACCATGCGGCTTGTGGCAGATGGAGCAGTCTTCGCGAACCGGCTCATGCTCCCACAGAAACGGACCGCGCTTCTCGGCATGGCAGGTGTAGCAAGTCTCGTTGAGCGTTGCACCCACCAGCAGCGTCGGGCCGTTCGAACCGTTGATGTTGAGGCCGACCAGCAGCGCGATGATCGGATCGAGTCGCAGCCAACCTGTGAGGCCAACGGCGAGCACGCCAAGGACCACACCAACCGACGTCCACACATCGGTGAGCAGATGCTTTCCATCCGCGACAAGCGTCACCGAGCGATGCACACGTCCAGCCCGCATGAGAATGAAGGCAACCCATCCGTTGAGCGCAGACGCGCCAACCGATATGGCGAGGCCGATCCCGACATTTTCGAGTTCGGTTGGATGCAGGATTCGTTGAAATGCAGTCCAGATGATGAAGACGGCCGCCACGAAGATCATCAGACCCTCAACGGCCGCGGAAAAATACTCGGCCTTACTGTGGCCGAAATGGTGCTGGGCATCGTGCGGCTGTGCGGCCACGCGTAGTGCCACCAACGCAACAATTGCGGCTACCAAATTGACGATCGATTCCGCGGCATCGGAAAGCAGCCCGACCGAGCCAGTGAGCAAGTAGGCACCGCTCTTGAGGGCGATGGTGGTAACGGCAACTGCGACGGACATCCAGGCGAACTTCGTCAGGTCAGGGCGGACACTTGGGGTCTGTTCGGTCATGCCGCCGAGGATATAGGGGGTCTCGCGGAGTCAACGAAGCGATGGCAGGAACCCAACAAAGTAGTTGTATCTTGGATAATCTTTGATCTCGAACCAGCCCCATCACCGCAGGAGCACAAATGTCGTATGCAGTTGAGAAGCCAGATAGCGAATGGCGTGCCACGTTGGATCCGGCGTCTTACCGAG
>CAWBCB010000097.1:0-15489 GCA_963787095.1 uncultured Cytophagales bacterium
TTCGGCAGACATTAGACACTGCGCATTTTCTTTCTCTCCAAAAACTGGATACCGGTATTGCCGCCACTGAGTTCTGCCAATTGACCGGTGGAATTGGCGGTCGGCTCAAAATGCCCCGCCTAACAGAGCTACATGAAATACTTTTTGGCCACCCTTTTGAAGATGCGCATGACGCCTCCTACGATGTTGCCGCTACCGCACGATCCTTTTTTGGACTTATCGCTAAAAAAGTAACAAAGCCTTTCGACTCTACCCCTGTTGAAGAAATTGAATACGAAGAACCTAATCTGGAATCTGGGAATTCGGCTAAGCGCGAAAAGAAAAAAGGTGCAGAGTATAATACAGGCTCCATTAATAAAGAGTTAGTCGACAAACCATTCTGCCATCTTCATCTGCATTCGCAGTTTTCAGTGCTTCAGGCAGTGCCTAATGTGAATGACATTATCGCCAAGGCAAAATCACAGAACATGCCAGCTGTGGCACTTACCGATTTTGGCAATATGTATGGAGCCTTCAAGTTTGTAAGTGAAGCACTTAAGCATTCTATAAAACCAATTGTTGGTTGCGAAGTCTATATTTCGGATGATCGGAAAAAACTCAAATTCACAAAAGACAATCCCGACAAACGGTTTAATCAGGTACTACTTGCTAAGAATAAAACGGGTTATCAAAACTTAGCCAAACTTAGTTCATTAGGTTTTATCGAAGGCCTTTACGGGATCTATCCGCGCATCGATAAGGAACTCATTGAACAATATAGAGAAGGCTTAATTGCTACCACAGGTGCATTGACCAGTGAAATACCCTACTTGATCCTGAACGTTGGTGAAAAACAAGCTGAAGAAGTGTTTGTCTGGTGGCATCAATTATTTGGTGCCGACTTTTACATTGAATTAAATCGTCATGATACGCGTGAAGAAGATCGCGTAAACGAAACACTCCTCAAGTTTGCAGAAAAATATGGTGTTAAATACTTCGCAGCGAATGAATGCTTCTATATTGAAAAAGAAGAATCAAATGCACACGATGTTTTGCTTTGTATTAAAGAAGGAGAATTTCAATCTACCCCGATAGGCTCTGGACGCGGAACACGCTATGGATTGCCAAATAGTAATTTCTATTTCAAGTCGCAGGAGGAAATGAAATCACTCTTCTCCGATTTGCCAGAAGCCATTGAAACAGTGAGCGAGATCCTTTCGAAAATTGAGACGTATGAATTGAAGCAGAATGTGATGCTTCCAAAATTTGAAATCCCCAAAGACTTTTCAACGGAAGATGACTATCTAAAATACCTGACCTTTGAAGGCGCCAAAAAAAGGTACGGAGAAATTACAGCCGAAATAAAAGAGCGACTCGATTTTGAATTAGCAACTATCAAGCACACCGGTTACCCGGGATATTTTTTGATTGTTCAGGACTTTACCAGCAAAGCGCGCGAGATGGGTGTTTCCGTTGGGCCGGGTCGAGGTTCTGCAGCAGGCTCTGCGGTTGCTTATTGTATTGGCATTACCAATGTTGATCCAATTGCATATGATTTACTTTTTGAGCGTTTCTTAAATCCGGACCGCGTGTCACTTCCCGATATTGATATCGATTTTGATGATGAAGGGCGTGATAAAGTGCTTCGCTATGTAATTGAAAAATATGGCCACACTCAAGTAGCGCAAATTATAACCTATGGTACTATGGCTGCAAAGTCATCCATTCGCGATTGCGCGCGGGTAATGGAATTACCCTTGGCTGAAGCAAATAGCATGGCCAAGATGATTCCTGAACGGCCGGGTACAACACTTGCAAAAGCATTTGAAGAAGTAAAAGAATTAAGCGAAATAAAGAAAGGTACCGACCTAAAGGCGCAAGTAATCAAGCAAGCTATTGTGCTTGAAGGATCACTTCGAAATACGGGTACGCACGCATGTGGCGTAATCATCACGCCTGATGAGTTAACAAAATTAGTTCCTGTTTCTACTGCGCGCGATTCGGACATGTTGGTAACTCAGTTTGATAACAGTGTGGTAGAAAGCGCAGGCATGTTGAAGATGGACTTTTTGGGACTAACTACCCTATCCATTATTAAGACAGCCATCAGAAATATTAAAAAGCGAAAAGGAGTTGAAATCGACATCGATAAAATTCCTTTAGATGATTTAATTACCTACCAACTTTATCAACGCGGAGATACTACAGGAACATTTCAGTTTGAATCGGACGGCATGCAAAATTATTTGCGAAGCCTGAAGCCCGACAAGTTTGAAGATCTGATTGCCATGAACGCCTTGTACAGACCAGGGCCCATGGAATACATTCCTGCTTTCATTGCACGAAAGAATGGTCGCGAACCAATTAAATATGACCTCCCGGAAATGGAGGAATATTTAAAAGATACCTATGGAATTACCGTGTATCAGGAGCAGGTGATGTTGCTTTCGCAGAAGCTTGCCAACTTCTCGAAGGGGGATGCCGATGTACTTCGAAAAGCGATGGGTAAGAAGCAGAAGGAAGTACTGGATAAAATGAAAGACAAGTTCATCTCTGGCTGTAAAACCAACGGGCATGATGAACGCGTTGCAGAAAAAGTCTGGAAAGATTGGGAAGCGTTTGCACAATATGCATTCAATAAATCACACTCTACTTGTTATTCATTAGTAGCGTATCAAACCGCCTATCTTAAAGCCAACTATCCTGCCGATTATATGGCAGCCATCCTCACGCACTCACAAAACAATTTAGATAACGTAACTTATTTTATTGAAGATTGCAGAAAGCAAGGGATTGAAGTGTTAGGGCCGCATGTAAACGAATCGGGGGTTCACTTCGAAGTAAACAATCAAGGGCAAGTTCGATTTGGGTTGGGCGCCATAAAAGGAGCCGGTGAAGCTGCAGTTGAATCAATTATTATAGAGCGTGATTCACATGGACCGTACAAAGACATTTTCGATTTCGCCAAAAGGCTAAGTCAAAAAGCGGTCAATAAAAAAACCTTCGAATGCCTTGCGCTTTCAGGAGCGTTCGATTGCTTTAGCGAATATCATCGCAGACAATACATGACTGCAAAAGATGGTGACCTATCACTCACTGAAAAAGTGATTCGGTACTCAAGTAAAATGCACCAAGAGGAACAAAGTGCGCAAGCGAGTTTGTTTGGCGAATCGACAGGCACTCAAATGCCGGCTCCTAAGATTGAACCACTTGAACCATTCAGTGAAATTGAAAAACTTCATTTCGAAAAAGAAGTAGTAGGTGTTTATATCTCTGGTCATCCACTCGACAATTTCAAATTTGAAATGGATACGTTTTGCACAACTGCACTCACAACGCTCACAGACTTTGATGCGCTGGAAGGGAAAGAATGCAAACTGGGGGGAATTGTATCGAGCGTAGAACATCGCATGACTAAAACCGGTCGCCCTTTCGGGAAATTGGTGATGGAAGACTACAGCGGAAAATTTGAGTTTATGCTGTGGAGTGATGAGTACCTGAAATTCAAGTCATTCCTGATGCCTGGTTTATTTCTATTTGTTGAAGGTGGCGTTGTTCGCAAGGCATGGGGCGATCAAAGTTTGGAATTCAAAATCAGAAATATTGATTTGTTAAATGAGTTAGCGACCAAACGAGTTCAGGGATTAGCCTTGCGCCTATCCGTTGATTCAGTATCATCAAGTTTGGTTGATAAACTTGGCAAAATGTGCAAGAAAAATAAAGGTAATTCCAATCTTACGTTCTACTTGCGCGATGAAGGGGAAGGAATTCAAACCGAACTATTATCCCGGGAATGTCGAATTAAAGTCAACAATGAATTTATCAGAGAACTAAAAAAAGTGGCTGAAGTTGGTGTAGTGACAGACAAATTTGAGACCCGCTGGTTAACTGAATCTGTAAGCAAACCCCAGCCTTTAGAAAAAGAAGAAATTGGAACAAATTCACCTACCTTTGTGTTGGATTCATTAGAATACGAAATACAATAAACATAAACGCTTTAATTACTTATATCATGGGTAAAACTTTGGAACTTAACGACTCTAATTTTGATGAGGCAATCAAATCTGATAAGCCTGTTTTAGTTGATTTTTGGGCAGAATGGTGTGGTCCTTGTAAAATGATTGGACCCGTAGTGGAAGAACTTGCGGGTGATTATGAAGGCAAGGCAGTTATAGCTAAGCTTAACGTGGATGAAAATCCGCAGGTAACAGCTCGCTTTGGTGTGCGCTCTATCCCTACCCTTCTTGTTTTCAAGAATGGTCAGGTAGTTGACAAACAAGTGGGTGCAGTCCCTAAGTCGGTGTTAGCTCAAAAAATACAAGCTCAGGTAGTTTAATCTTCTGAGCGCCTAAATGAAGAAGTCAGTACTAACCTACTGACTTCTTTTTTTGCCCAAAACTATCCCTATTCAAACCATGCTTTGGCTTCACAAAAATCGACTGGTCGTTTGTAGTAAAGATCCTTTACAGAATAGTTAAATCGGATTACATCATAGTAGATGGTACCCACTCCCTCTATTTCATAGCCATTCACTACCTGCCTCGAAATGTAGATTTTATCGCCCACAATTTCGGCATGTACATCTACGTTGGCATTGTAGAAATTTTCAATGACCACGTTATCTGAATAGTTACCTCCCGACTTTCGGATGTAAACATAAAACCGTACGCGTTCATTATAAGTTTGGCTATACTCATCCACTTTATAGGAACCTATTACCTGATCACGAGCATCATAAACGGGTTCTACAATTAAGATATCGCAGGAGATTAAAAATAAACTTGCGGCCAAAAAAAGTAGTCTTGTTTTCATAACCTTACTTGTTTGTTTGGCTACTGAAAACAATTGAAATGCCAGAAGGCTAAAACGCGAGTTGGTAGTTATGCCACCCAATTTACAGTTACTGATTATCAGCTACTTGAAAATTGAACTGCCCCACCTGAAAAAATCAAGTGAGGCAGTCGAGTTAAAAAAATGGGTTAACTCAGTTTAAAAAATAAGGCACTCCGGCACCGGCAAAAAATATTTACCACCAACAACCACTACGAATGGAGTAAAACACCAGTCGTGCCGGATATGCCATGTCTTTCGGATTTAAGATTTTAGAATTACTAATTACAAGTTTATGATTGCTACAGCCATTCGGCTGGATTTCAATCGTAAATTGTAAATCACAATTCGTACTTTCCTCAATCCACATTGTCATGCAGAAATTTATTGTTGCCTAAAAGATTATTATCATCGTTCAGGTTATAGCGTGAAATAAAGGGCTCAGAAGAATGGGGTACATTATCCATTTTCACTCCTCTTCGTAAGTAAGCAGGCAATGTCCATTTCTCGTTAAACTCCTCTTTGGACATTTCATTCTTCTTAGCGGATTGCAGTTTTTCTCTTCGCACTCGCGCTTGCTCTTCCAATCGTTTTTTGGTTCTGCGCACTTCCATCATCCCCTCTTCATTAATTACCTGATCGGCTGATATTTCTTTTCCTAAATCGAATTCTTCTTCATCACTACCAAATAGACTTTCTTCCCCTTCGTCTTCTTCCTCAGAATTAGATTCAACCTTGTTCGGTATTTCAAAAAAGTAGGTACGCTCCGGAACAGATTTTTCTTCTTTTGCAGGAGGTAATTCATCATCCTTATCCTCTTTAAGAATAGGTTTATCATTATCAGATTTCAGCTTCAGTTTTAATTCCTGATTCTGTTGATTGACTGAATTGTCTGCCCCTCCGAATAAAGAAATTTGGGAACGATCCAATTCATGTACTTTTTTTGTTTCAGTTTGTGCCTTCAGCATTCTTTCTGAAACAAATCCAGTGGCAATCACAGTAGTACGAATACGATCACCCAAATCCGGATCAACACCATGACCAAAAATTACTTCGGCTTCATCGCCCGCCTGCTCCTGAATATACTCAGTGATGGTTGTTAACTCATCCATCTGAAGTTCGGCTTCTTCCCCTGAAATAATGGATAGCAGAATTTTTTTAGCGCCCATAATATCATGGTTATCCAATAAAGGTGATGCTAGGGCCAGTTGTGCAGCTTTGATTGCCCGACTTTCACCACGAGTTTCAGCCGATCCCATTACGGCTGCACCGGCATTCAACATCACCGTGCGCACATCCTGAAAATCAACATTCACATATCCTGCCAAGGTTATTATTTCAGCAATTCCTTTTGCTGCCGTTGTCAATACATTGTCCGCTTCACCAAAAGCCTGACCAATAGAAAGATTTCCGTAAATCTCACGCAGCTTATCATTCAGTATTACAAGTACGGTATCGCAACTTGATCTAAATGCATCGATCCCTAATTCGGCTTGCGACATTTTTTTCTTTCCTTCAAAAGAGAAAGGTGCAGTTACAATGCCAACCGTAAGGATGTCCATGTCTTTGGCAATCTTTGCTATCACGGGTGCAGCACCGGTACCTGTGCCACCACCCATTCCGGCTGTAACAAATACCATCTTAGTACCCATCAGCATTTCGCGTATTTGCTCCTTGCTTTCGATAGCCGCTGCGCGACCCACTTCAGGGTTGGCTCCACAGCCAAGACCTTCGGTAAGATTTACTCCAAGTTGAAGTTTGTATGGAACGGGGCTGCTATTCAGTGCCTGTAAATCGGTGTTAGCAACGACAAACTCAACATCCTTGATGCCTTGTCGAAACATATGGTTCACCGCATTGCTACCTCCGCCACCAACTCCAATTACTTTTATAATTGACTTATGATGTTTCGGGAGGTCAAATTTGTATCCTGTTACTGGTTCAAACATGACAATTAGTGTTTAGTGGTTAATTCAATATTCATTTTTTCCATCAAGATCATCAATCAAGAGACCTTTCGTTTTATTAAGGATGTTCGAAAAGAAATCAGACGCTGGATTCAGTTTCTCCTTCTTCACCTTTACAACTTTCTGTGCACCCTTTGCTTCCTTGTATCGTTCAGTACGCTCATCCAATGAACGGAAGCCTGATAACACAAGACCCACAGAAGTAGCATACATCGGACTCTTTACTACTTCCATCTTACTTTTTCCTAAATGTTCATTAGGATATCCGATGCGAGCGTCCATTCCGGTCATGTACTCAACCAATTGTTTTAAACAACTTAGTTGCGATCCACCACCCGTAATTACAATCCCACCCGCCAGGCGATTTTCATATCCGGAATTGATAATTTCTGTATGCGCCATTTCAATAATTTCCTCCATGCGCGCTTGAATAATGCTCGATAGATTTTTCACAGAAATTTCTTTCGCAGTTCTGTTACGAATACCTGGAATAGAAACTATTTCATTAGGACTCGCCTCTTCCGCAATTGCTTTACCAAAGCGTGTCTTCAATTGTTCGGCTTGCTTAGCCATTACCATCAAACCATGCTGAATGTCACTAGTCAAAATATTTCCACCGAATGGAATAACTGCTGTGTGGCGAATAATGCTATCGTGAAAAACTGCGATGTCTGTGGTGCCACCACCAATGTCAATCAAACAAACGCCCGCTTCTTTTTCTTCTTCGCTTAATACGGCCAAGCTTGATGCTAGCGGTTCAAGAATTAAATCTTGAATTTCAAGACCCGCTCTGCGTACACACTTGTTAATGTTATTGATTGCACTGGTTTGCGCAGTAATAATATGGAAGTCGGCCTCCAACTTTACACCGCTCATACCTACCGGATCTTTTATACCTTCTTCATAATCCACAGAATAATCCTGCGGCATTACGTGAATAATCTCGCTTCCAGGCGGAATTACAATACGATACATATCTTCAGTAAGACGATTCACATCTTCGATGCTCACCTCGTCTTCCTTGGACATACGCGTGATGCTGCCATGATGAATGGAGCTGCGAATATGCTGCCCGGCAATCCCTACATTGACAACGCCAATGTCAATGCCCGACATTTCGCTTGCCTCTCTAATTGCCTTTTCAATAGCAAATACAGTTTTATCAATGTTTGTTACGATGCCTTTAATTACGCCTTCGGATTCTGCCTTGCCCATACCGAGCACTTCAAGTTTTCCGAACTCGTTCTTACGACCTACAATTGCACAGATCTTGGTTGTTCCGATATCAAGACCTACTATTATTTTTTCATTTTCCATGACTCTATTTGTTGTTAGTGGTTGTTATAGTTTAAAAAATATCTGCATTGATTTTATTCTGCTACAATTTGTCCTGCATACTCCAAATTCACACGCTGATAATGAGTCCAACCTTTTTGAGGAAGAATCTCCTTATAAAAAATCATTAGCTTTTTAAGCTTCAGTTCATAGTCATCCACCTTACCAAACTCCACACGTTGCCCGGTCATCTGCGGATAGATAACAATCTTGCCATTCGAATTAATATCCAATTGAGCGATCTGCGCTTTCCAGAATTTATCATCGTTTATGAATTCGATCATCTCCAATAATTGAGTTCCTTCTTCACTTGTTCTAAGACTTTCGTTCTTTAACAGTGCTTTCATATAAGAACCACTAATCAACGTAACGCGTGAAGAATACTTTTCAGACACTGGCATAAACACACCGTCTTCCGCTATGTAGGCATCTGGTGCATCTTCCTGAACAATCCGTGCAATAGGTCTCCGCAATTCAACATGCACAACCAAATTTCCCTTTAGATCGCTAAATAATTCTGCATTGAGTATATGTTTGTCATACTTCAACCGGGTTTCGATCGCTTTTAGATTGATGTTCTCCAAACTGCTACCGATAATCTTCTGCCCACTTCCTTCCACCAACTTCATCACATCCGCTTCATCCAGGAAATGATTCTCATGCACATTCTCCAGATCAATTGAAATGTCCTTGCATACTAATCCATCCTGCTTTCGCGAACTAAACGCAATCAAAACTGAGATCGCGATTAACGCAACAGCAATCTTTACTTCTTTACGGATGTTTAATTTCCACTTCATATCACTTGCGACTTAACATCTCTTTAATAGGTTTCACAAATGTGTCAATATCACCCGCACCAACGGTTGCTAAAACCTCCACATCCATATCTTCCAATCGTTGCAACACATCTTTTTTAGAACATCTTATTTTCACCGGACTTGAAATGTTTTTGAAAAGCATATCAGAAGTAACTCCTGGTATAGGCTCTTCGCGTGCCGGATAAATATCCATCAACAATAATTCGTCCGCCAGGCTTAGGCTCTTAGAAAACTCCTTTGCGAAATCGCGCGTACGCGTAAACAGATGAGGTTGAAAAATAACGGTAATCTTCTTGCCCTTATACATTTCCTTCAATGACCTCAGAAATGCTTCAATCTCAGCTGGGTGGTGGGCATAGTCATCGATGTAAATCAAGTTCTCTTTACGGATCACGTATTCAAATCTTCTTTTCACACCGCGGAAAGACGCAAGGGCTTCCCGAATTGTTTTTTCATGAATGCCAAATTTCAACGCCACCAGCATGGCAGCGATCGCATTTTCCATATTATGAAAACCAGGGACACCGAGTTGTATTTTTTCGATCTTCTTATCAAATCCAAAAAGATCGAATTCAAAAAATCCGTCACGACTAATCGGGACGATATTGCCGGCAAAAAATTGTCCCCGGCTCATGCCATATGTTTCTTTCTTTAAATGTTCCGCTTCATTTGCTAACAAGGCAATGGATTCATGAATAATAAGATTGCCTCTGCTATTAATCTGACTAATAAATTCTTTATAAGAACTCAACATTTGCAAGTGATCCCCATAAATATCCAAATGATCGGCATCAGCGGATGTTACCACTGCGGTGTGAGGAAATAATCGTAAGAATGAACGATCAAACTCATCCGCTTCAGCCACAACAAGAGTGTCTTCATTCACTTCGCCATGCATCACTAAGTTTGATTCGTAGTTGGCAGTAATGCCCCCTAGGAAGGCAACCATATTTTTGCCTGCGTATTTAAGGATGTGTGCGATTAACGATGAAGTTGTAGTCTTGCCGTGCGTTCCTGCCACAGCAATAGTTTTATAATTTTTAGTTAGCAAACCAAGTACTTCTGATCGTTTGAGAATTGTATACCCTAACTCTTTTAGGTAATTATGCTCAACGTGATTTTTTGGGATGGCTGGTGTAAAAATCACCAACGTAGTTTCCTTACTGATATAACCTGGAATAAATTCAATTTTATCATCAAAATGAATTTCCATTCCCTCTTCAATCAGTTCATGTGTTAATGGTGTTGGGGTACGGTC
Organism: uncultured Cytophagales bacterium; assembly: GCA_963787095.1. Classification (GTDB taxonomy): domain Bacteria; phylum Bacteroidota; class Bacteroidia; order Cytophagales; family Cyclobacteriaceae; genus ELB16-189. The sequence continues at coordinate 10,191 of CAWBCB010000097.1, forward strand.
ATAACCTGCCACGCGCAAACCTTTGTGTTTGAACCAACGAGCAATAGCACTCATGCCAATACCACCAATGCCTAGAAAATAAACGCTATTGTATTGGTCTAACTTCATGCTTCAATCAAATTTTCAATTTCATCTACGATATCTTCCGTTGCCCTTGGCTTTCCCAATCGGGCAATATTATCTCTCAAAGAATTACATGCTTGTTGATCATAAATAAGTTTCAATGATTCGCTTACAAGTGAACTTTTGGCTTCCTGATCTTTAATCATGCGAGCCGCACCTTCCTTTACAAGCGTCATTGCATTTTTTGTTTGATGATCTTCTGCCACGTTGGGAGAGGGCACCAAAATACAAGGCCGCTTCGCTAAACATATTTCCGATATAGATAAAGCCCCGGCACGGGAAATCACCACATCGGAAGCAGCATATGCCAAATCCATTTGCTTAAGGAAATCATGAATGCGAATTCTTCTTAAATCTTTATTCTGAACCTGAGCTTTGATGCTCTCATAATAAAACTTTCCAGTTTGCCAGATTACCTGCACGTTTGAATCAATCAATTTATCAATTCCTTCCAACACACTTTCATTAATCGTGCGTGCACCTAAGCTTCCACCTAAAATCAGAAGTGTTCTTTCATTATCAGATAATCCAAAATGATTTTTTCCTTTCTCTCTTTTAGAATCAAGATCAATGATATCTTTCCTAACAGGATTGCCTGTAAAAATTATTTTTGATTTTGGAAAATATTTTTCCATCTCTGGATAAGCAACACACACTTTCTGAACTTTTTCGCCCAGTCGCTTATTAGTAAGCCCTGCATATGAATTTTGCTCCTGAACAAGGGAAGGTATTTTTTTACTTGTAGCTGCTAATAATATAGGACCACTTGCATAGCCACCCGTTCCAATCACAACATCAGGCTTAAACTGATTTATAATTGTTCGTGCTTTGAAATAACTAGAAATTAACTTGAACGGAAACATGAGGTTAGTAAGAGTAAGCTTCCGTTGTAAACCACTTATCCAAAGTCCAATTATTTTATAACCTGCTTCCGGAACACGCGTCATCTCCATTCTTCCTTTGGCGCCCACAAAAAGAATTTCAGCATCAGCATAGCGGCTCTTAAACTCATTGGCAATTGCCAATGCAGGAAAGATGTGGCCTCCGGTTCCGCCACCAGTAATAATTAATCGATAGGGCACCTTACCCCCAGCCCTTCTCCCGTGGAGAGGGGTGACGGTCGTTCCATTTTTTTTATCGATTCTAAAACTTTCCATTTCGCACTTATAAAATATTAGGCTGCTTTCGCATCCATCATTTTTTCTTTCACTTTTATTTCTTCACCGGCAGTTTTTTGTCCCCAGTTCTCCTCACGCTCTCCTCTGCTCACACTTAAAATAATTCCAACAGACAAGCCTGTGAAAACCATAGCCGTTCCACCCATGCTAATTAATGGTAACGGCTGACCAGTAATCGGCCCCAGCCCAACAACAACACCCATGTTTACCATGGCTTGACACACCAGATCAAAACTTAGTCCTGCTGATAACAACCCGCCAAACGCTCGCTCACTATTATACGCTGCTTTCATACCTCTATGAAGAAGTACCAGATAGAGAATCAAAACAATTGCTCCGCCTATCAAACCATACTCTTCAATTACAATGGCATACACAAAATCAGAATATGGGTGAGGTAATATATTTCTTTGTTCACTGTTACCAGGACCTTTTCCAAAAATTCCCCCTGTTGCAACCGCTATCATTCCATGCTTTGCCTGAAAAGGAAGTTCAGTACCTTGAACAAAATTCAGGATTCTGTTTTTAGCAGTCTCACCACGTACTCCAAACTTCAACGCAACTGCACCTGCTAACAATCCCACCAGCACAAGCATCGCGAGATATTTTACTGGTACTCTTCCAATAAACATCACAAGCATGCAGGTTGCAAAAAGTAACATGGCTGTGGATAAATTGGTTAATGCAATTAGGCCGCAGATTACGCCACACCAAATCAACATGGGAATGAGAGATTCTTTTATATCCTCAATGTTTTGCTGCTTTTTAGAAAGCATGCTCGCAAGGTTAATTATCAGAGCCAAGCTCGCAAAATCAGAAGGCTGAAAAGAAGTATTGATAATAGGTAGCGTAATCCACCGAGCTGCATCGTTGATTGTTGTTCCATTTGTAAATGTGTATATCAAAAGTGGTACACTAACCCAAAGCGCAAGTCTGGAAATTTTTGAATAATACCTATAATCAATCTTATGAGCGAACCACATGGCAGCAAGCCCCAGAAAAACCATGAATGTGTGTTTGATTAAATATGACTCCGGGCTTGATGAACGCTTAAAGGCAAGCGTGCCAATGGAGCTATACACCACTAAAATACTAATCAGCGAAAGCGCAAAAACAACGGCCCAGATAACCCGGTCGCCTTGCAGATTTTTATCAGCCCACTCTTTAATTTTTACAGTCATACTCGTACTTTTTCTGTTTCACGTTTCAGTTCTAACACCGCTTCACGAAATTGATCGCCACGATCTTCATAGTTCTTAAATAAATCAAAACTTGCACAGGCCGGAGAAAGCAAAACAACATCTCCCGCTTTAGCAGCATCCAATGCAATTCTTACTAGTTCTTTTACAGTTTGTGTTTCCTTAATATCGCTTACAATGGGTCCAAAAAAACTTTTTAGCTTTTCATTATCCTTCCCTAAGCAGATTAAAGTTTTGACTTTCGATGCAACCTCATTCTTTATAAGGTTGTAATCATTTCCTTTATCAACACCACCTGCTATCCAAATCAAGGGTTGCGAATAACTACCCAACGCATACACAACAGAATCTACATTAGTAGCTTTTGAATCATTCACAAACTCAACACCATGTATTGATGTCACCGACTCTAATCGATGGGGTGCATTCTTAAAAGTCTTCAACCCCGCTTTTATAGAATCCAGATCAGCACCTGCAAAAAATACGGCAGTTACTGCCGACAAGGTGTTGATCAGGTTATGAGGTCCTTTTAACGTTGTGTCTGATTGTGAAATCGCAAAGTGCTTTCCATTTAGATTGAAAACCATTTGCTCACCATCAAAATGAGCCGGTGTGGATTTATCTGTAAGTGATACCGATAGCTTATCGATTCCAATTTCTCGTTTTGAAACTTCAGCACCAGTAACTGCATCATCAGCATAATATATAAAGTGCTGCTGACCTCTCATGTTTTGGATCAATTTGAATTTGGAGTTGATGTAGTTCTCCATTTTGTACTCATAGCGATCCAAATGATCGGGTGTGATGTTCAATAAAATTCCAATCTCAGGGCAAAATGTTACTGTGCCATCCAATTGATAGCTGCTGATTTCAACTACATACCAATCATGATTTTCTTTTGCCACTTTTCGCGCAAGACTTTCCCCTACATTTCCCGCGAGGGCAACATTAAATCCTGCCGACTTCAACAAATGATATGTTAATAATGTTGTTGTTGTCTTTCCATTCGTTCCGGTAATCGCAATTACCTTTCCTTTCAGGTAACGGAAAGCAAATTCTAACTCATCAATAATTTCAATACCTTTTGATTTTGCCAATTTTATTATCTCAGCCTTATCAGGAATACCTGGGCTCTTAATAATAAGGGTTGCGCTAACGATTAAATTTGTTGAGTGGAATCCTTCTTCGTAAGAAATTGACTCGCTCCTTAATTCAGTCTTGTACTTTTCTTTAATACTTCCCTGATCAGAAACAAACACGTCAAACCCCTTCGCTTTCGCTAGCAAGGCAGCCCCTGTACCGCTTTCTCCTGCACCTAATATGACTACTCGCTCGCTCATCTAAGTTTTAGTGTAGCTAATGAAAGAATTGCCAACAAAATTCCAACGATCCAAAACCGGGTTACAATTTTAGATTCATGAATATTTTTCTTTTGATAGTGATGATGCAGGGGAGACATTAGCAATATCCTTCGTCCTTCACCAAATTTTTTCTTTGTGTATTTAAAATATGAGACTTGCATCATTACCGAGAGCAACTCAACAAAGAAGATTCCACACAACACAGGAATCATTAGCTCTTTACGAACGGCCAATGCCAACACTGCAATGATACCACCCATTGAAAGACTTCCCGTGTCGCCCATGAAAACCTGAGCGGGATACGAGTTGTACCATAAGAATCCTAAACAAGCTCCAACAAATGCAGTACAGAAAATTACTAACTCACCCAGGTTAGGGATGTACATAATGTTCAGATAACTACTAAAGTCAACACGGCCGGAGAGGTAAGCGAAGATGGCTATCGTTAAACCGATAATTGCTGAAGTACCAGCCGCCAACCCATCAATGCCATCGGTAATGTTTGCTCCATTGGAAACAGCGGTGATCACAAATATTACCATCAGTGTATAAATGATCCACGTATAACTTTTATCAACCCACGGCAACAAGCTGCTATAGTCAAATTCATTGTCCTTCATAAAAGGAACCGTAGTCGTTGTTGACTTTACATCGTGGTATTCTAACTTACTTCCTGACTCTGACTCTGGTTGCATTACCTGAATGCTTGAAACAGTAGCTGGTTTTACTTCACGAACTACAACACTCTCATTAAAGTAAAGAGTAAGTCCAACGATTAATCCAATCGTTATCAAGCAAAGAGCCAGTTGCAAGCGGCACAAAACCAGTCAACTTCTTGGATGCAACGCGATATTCGTATGGCGAGAAGAGCCAAATCCATACTGCATTGTTCTCCAATTCTTCGGAAATGCTCTTGTATGCAGCCTTGCGCTGAGGAACATTCCCAGTGGACTTTCCAAGGGCGAAGAGCGAGTCAAGCTTTGCCGAAGAGTACCCAGCAACCTTGTTCAGGTTACCAGTGGAGGTGAAGCAACGGGTGTACATGGTGTCCGGATCAATACGACCGCCATTGTTTGCAATTGCGGTTTCAAAATCAGCCGCGAGCCAGCGAGAAATGAAGGTTGAGTCATCCACCAACTCGAGCTGCAAAGTGATGCGAAGCTTTAGCCAGTTGAGACTTCAAACTTTGAGCAACAGCAGATGCAGTTGCAAACTGTGTTGGTGCAACAATCGACTTAATGGTCAAGCCGTTTGAATAGCCAGCGGCAGTTAGGTACTGCTTTGCCTTTGCGATATCTGCATTTGGACACGGACGATCTGAGGGGTCTGACCTGTATGCAGGGCTAGTGATTGGTCCGATGCACGGTTCCCCTCACCTGACTGCGAAGTCTTCACAACCTCTTGTCAGCAATACGGTACTAGTTGTTAAGGCTACATA
>CAWBCB010000098.1:0-26268 GCA_963787095.1 uncultured Cytophagales bacterium
ATCGCTGAGTTTATTCAGCTATACCCCAACCCGGCCAGTAACAGTTTTGCAATTGAGTTACCCACTAAAACAGATACCCGTTTATCAGTCCATATAATTGATCAGGTTGGCCGTGTTGTGCATGAATCTGCTATTGAAACAGGCGAGCAATCTAAAACGATAAACACCCAAGATTTAGCTGGCGGAATTTATATCGTGCAGATAGGCGCTGGTAAATCGGGGGTGGTGAGGAAGAAAATGATGATTGTACATAAAAATTAATGCAAGTAAGGTTTATCAAAAGAAATAGCCTTTTTGCGACCAAAAATGGGCTTTTCTTTTGATCCTTTACAGTTTCAAATGTAAGTTCCTTTCCCTAATTTGAGCGTTTAAAACTTAACAACCTTAGTCTAGTTGGTATGGAAATGTTTCTTAAAGCCGATACCTGGCTTGCACTGCTTACTCTCTGCTTTTTGGAAATCGTGCTTGGTATCGACAACATTATTTTCATTTCTATTGTCTCCAATAAATTACCGGAAGAGCAACGACCTAAGGCACGCAACGTAGGGTTGTTTCTTGCCATGTTCGTTCGTATTGCATTGCTATTGTCTATCACATGGATCATTGGTTTCGTTGAACCTTTGTTTACAGTACCGGCAAACTTTCTTATAAAACATGACATGGCTTTTAGTGGCAAGGATCTGATTCTTGGCTTTGGTGGTTTGTTTTTAATTGCCAAAAGTACCCTCGAGATAAACCATGAAATGGAAGGTGAAGAAGAGGAAGAAGGTGGTGTAGCAAAAGCTGCCGTTGTCACCTTTACAGGCACTATTATTCAAATCATCCTACTCGATATTATATTTTCCTTCGATTCGATTTTAACAGCGGTTGGCATTGTGCCACCCGAACAAGTTATTATTATGATCATTGCCGTAATTGTTTCCATTATTGTGATGATGTTTTTTTCAGGATCGATCAGTCGCTTTATTAAAGATCACCCTTCTATGGAAGTATTGGCCTTAGGATTCCTGATCTTAATAGGTTTTACGCTGCTACTTGAAGGGTTGCACCAGGAAATCCCCAAAGGATATATCTATTTTGCTGTTGCCTTCTCGTTACTCATTGAGTTTACTAACATACGCGTGAAGAAGAAACGCAAGAAAAAACCTGTGAAGCTTAACAAAGGCTACGATGATGAAGAACTGAAGAGTGCCGTTGAAGGGTTAGAAAAATAACTTATTTAAGTTCTCTTTAAATCAATTCTTAGAATAGTTATCCAACGTATGGAAGATTTGCGATACCCAATTGGAAAATTTAACGCACAGGAAAGTCATACGCCCGAAGAATTAAAAACATTTATTCAACGTATTGAAACATTGCCCTTAAAACTAGCCGCAACCCTTGAAGGTTTATCCGATCAACAATTAGATACTCCGTATCGTGATGGCGGTTGGAGCGTAAGACAAGTTGTTCATCATGTTGCCGATAGTCATATGAATGCCTTCATCCGTGTTAAGTGGATGCTCACCGAAGAAACTCCTATGATAAAAGCCTACGATGAAAAACTATGGGCTGAAACAGGTGAAACAAAATCTGAACCTGCGCTTTCACTTTTACTCATAAAAGCATTACACACTAAGTGGGTTACCCTTTTAAAAAGTCTTTCACCAGATCAATTACAAAAGCAATTCATCCATCCGGATACTAAAAAGCATGTAGTGTTACATAATATGATAGGCATGTATGCCTGGCATGGAGACCATCATCTTGCGCACATTACAGAGTTAAAGAAGCGACAAGGCTGGTAATGACAGCGACTTATAAAGCACCGGCCCTTCTCTTCACCAATCACCTCGAAACGATTTATCCGGCCCTTCTTCGAAATGTAGGCAATGTTCAGTACGAACGAGAACGAATCACCACCCCTGATCACGATTTTTTAGATTTGGATTGGTTAAAACAAGGTTCAGATAAACTAATTATAATTTCTCACGGATTGGAAGGGAGCACAGACCGCGCTTACATAAAAGGGATGGCAAAGTTATTTTTTGCCAATGGATTTGATTCACTTGCCTGGAATTATCGTGGCTGCAGTGGAGAAATAAATAAAAATCTTCGTTTCTATCATAGTGGGGCTACGGATGATCTGGGCTTTATTATTCGACATGCCGAAACATTGGGATACTCAGAAATTAATTTAATCGGATTTAGTTTGGGTGGAAACCTAACGCTAAAATATACCGGTGAACAAGGAGCTGCGATTAGTTCAAAAATAAAAAAGATTGTCACATTCTCCGTACCTCTTAATTTAAGAAGTAGTTGCGAAAAGATTTCCGCCCCATCCAATTGGATTTACTCACAGCGATTTCTGAAAAGTCTAAAAAAGAAAGTAGCCGACAAAGCGAAAGTGATACCGGAACTTAATGTAAGTGCGCTAAATGAAATCAAAACTCTTTTAGAGTTTGATAATACCTACACTGCACCCCTGCATGGCTTTCGCGATGCGTTTGACTATTATCAACAGTGTAGTGCAATTGGTTTTGTTTCAGCCATTCAACGACCAACCCTTATTGTTAATGCGTTGAACGATCCTTTTCTGAGTGCTGATTGTTATCCGACAGAATTTACCAATCCGTACCTTACCTTTGAATACCCTAAGCGTGGCGGACATGTTGGGTTCGCTTTATTCAATAAAAATGGTTTATATTGGTCTGAACTCAGAGCCTTGGATTTTATTCAATCAACCTTATGATCGAACGCTATTCGATCCCCGCACCGATAACCGAACTGGTAAAGCGTTTTCAGATTGAAGACTCCCCACCCTATAAACCCAGGTATAACGCAGCACCCTCGCATCTCCTTCCTGTTATTACACATGAAAGTCCGCAAGGTCTCTCCTTCTTTTATTGGGGTGTTTCTCCTCAATTCGGTAAAAACAAAACGGTAGCCGAGAGATTGATCAATACTCGCGTAGAGTTTATTCTAGAGAAACCCATGCTTAAGAAGAACATGATGCGCTATCGATGTTTAATTCCTGCGGATGGCTTTTTTGCATGGAAGAAAGTAGGGAAAAAAACATCCATACCCTGGCGATTTATTTCAAAGCAAAAGAATCTTATCTCGTTTCCTGGTTTGTGGGAAGAATATGATGACTCCGAAGGAAATTCATTTCATACGTTTTCTATTATCACTACTGATTCAAATAAACAAGTTGCAGAAGTAACCGAACGGATGCCTGTAATTTTTACCCGAACTGAAGAACTGATTTGGTTAAATAAAGAATCGACCGAAGAAACTTTATTAACACTTCTTAAAAAAGATTCTTCAGTTGATCTGGATGGATTTACCGTTTCACCAGGAATTAAATCACCCGATGCAGAAAGTGCGCTGTTGATAAGACCCACTCCTGCTTCTGATCAATTCGGAAATCTTACCTTGTTCGATTAATTATTTACCGCGAAGTCGCAAGGACGCAATGATTTAAACCTTGCGACTCAGCGCCTTTGCGGTTAATTGAATTTAGAATCCATCATCCTCTTCCTTCTTGGCAGGATCAGTTTCCTTTTTAGGGTCAGCAGAAGACACTTTGTCTTTCTTTTTAAACAAGTTTCCAAACAATTTCTTCTTTGGTTTTGCTGCCGTGGAATCGGATGTTAAAGTTTCATCATCTAAACTCACAGCCGTGGAATCGTTTTTATTTTTCTTTTTAAAGAGGTTCTTAAAGAATCCACCTTTGGTCTTCTTCTCCGTCTTTTTCTGCGAAGCTCTTACCTCGCCTTCTTCCTGCATGGCTGCTCTTACATCAGGCAGTACCAACAAATCACGGAAGTACCACATGTAATTATCCTGATCCACATTGTACTTCTCTTTTGTTTTCGTGATTGCATAAACACTATCTTCTTCAACCGCTGGTTTCGATGATCCGGAAACGGTGAGCGTATCACTAATACTACGGGCCGCGCTATCTAGCGCAGCTGCAATATCCAATGAGTCTGTTGCTTTTTTAGGGTATACAGGTTTCATCTGCACAGTACGCAACGATTTCAGCGCTTTTTTATAAGTCTTTTCCGGCAGCAATAAATACCGATCCTTCTTCACGCGCCTAACATGAGGCAACGAAGGCCCTGGCATAACAACGCTGTTTATCCAGGTAGAATCGCGTGGAGGCAAGGTAATGACTTTGCTATCTGCGGAAGCGAGCACTTCGCGAGGCTGGGTGGTACTTTCGTTGTAATAGACGAATTTCTCTTTTTGAGTAGGTTTATCATAAATAAACGCACTTTGATAGGCAGGACAAATGAGGCGTTGAGTACACGAACTCAGCACAACTATTAGTATTACGCTTGAGAATAAAGCCCTGGTCATTCCTTATGGATGATCACAATCAACAAAACTAATTAATTAACCTAAGTAATCCGAAGAATGTAAAAAATCTAACGTCTATGCAAAATATTGAAAATCAGGCTATAAGCCTTCTAATTCTTGACGAACAGCCTTTGTTAAACTCGTCACCACCAGATTGTACGAATCATCGATCCAGGCCTTTAGATGCTTATCACCCACGCTTCCGTCAATCAGCACCGTATTCCAATGCTTTTTATTCATGTGATACCCCGGAAGTACAGCTGGAAACTCTTCCCGCAACTGAGCCGCTTGTTCGGGGTCACATTTTAGATTTATACTTTCAAACCTTTCAACATTTGCAAGGGCAAACATCTTTCCCATCACCTTAAAAACGAGTGTCTCTTCACCAAACGGAAACTCCTCGGTTACACCTTTCTTTAAAAGGCAGTAGCTTCTAAAGGATTCGATGTTCAAAACAAACGTTTCAAAATCAAATAAAGTACGGCCACCAGAAAAATGGCGATGGAAATTTTATTAACCCCATGCATCATTTTAATGTTGATATTGGAAGGTCTGTTTGGATCTTTCTTCCGGAAAAAATATTCTCCTACTTCTCCCAATGAAAAAAACTCCTTAAAGGATAATTTCTTTTTCTTATTTACTTCCGTTTGATTTTCCATAGCTCTATTGATTTACTACTTCGCTTATTACTTAGACGACATATCACTCATCTTAGTTCTTATTTATCGAGCACTTATTCTCGCTATTTGTAACATAAGCTACGTAGCACTTTGTATAGCCAGAGGCTCAATCCAATTTTCATCTTCTCGTATCAAATCTATCAACGCATCTACAGCTTGTGGCGTGGGCACGTTTCGCTTCACAACTTCTTTACCACGATACAAGGTAATCCTACCGGGACCCGATCCAACATATCCATAATCTGCATCGGCCATTTCACCGGGGCCGTTCACAATACAGCCCATGATGCCAATCTTAATCCCTTTGAGATGACTCGTGCGCGTGCGGATTTTTGCGGTTGTTTCTTGTAGATCAAACAATGTGCGTCCGCACGATGGACATGAAATGTATTCTGTTTTTGAAATACGGGTACGTGTTGCCTGTAAAATCCCAAAAGCCGTTTCGTTAATCATTTTATCCGATCCACAATGTTCGGCTGCTATAAAGATTCCATCTCCAAGTCCATCAATCAACAAACCTCCAAGATCAGTAGCTGCATATAATTGTAACTGATCAGAAGTTAGATCGGCATAAGCCCGGCCAATAACCACTGGAACATGACACTCACGATTCATCAATTCTACAAACAACCTCCGTTGCTCGGCAAGGCCATGGTCATTGTATGTATCAATCAACAGCACTGCCGTAGCATCCGTATTCAGTTTATTGATCAACTCATCTGAAATATCTTTTAACTGAGTGTAGATAAAGTTCAATTGCGAGGAAGATTCCACACCTGCCAAATAATCCTTAGGTACAATAAAAGGATAAGTGCGAGGTTTATTTTTATGTATTAACCAGGTAGTATGATTAAAGATTAATCCCAAGGTGCCCGGAATTTCAAAATCGATTGATCGATCGCCCAGAAAAATATAATCACAGGCCATGTCGGTTAAATTCCATTTATCCAATGGCACAGAATATTGATATCCCAATGCAAAGAGAGAAGCCGGTGTTATTTTTTCCTTTGTTGAGAAATCGGCAATAACACGGGGCACCTGATGGCCGCCAAAATTTTGAACTTCGTGTGTATGCCTACGAGTATAGGAGAATGGATCGATCGGATATTTCGAAATCTCAGGAATGGGATATGACTCTTTTCGTTTTACATAACGATTCGCTAATTCTTGCGCTACAGGTACTTCGGCCTCGGGTTCTTCAGTAAGTGAAACTCTAATTGTGTCTCCTAATCCATCTTCCAACAAAGTACCAATCCCTACTGATGATTTTATTCTACCATCTTCACCATCACCCGCTTCGGTAACTCCCAAATGCAACGGATACGGTTGAAAATTTTCTTCATCCAACTTCTGCACCAAGAGTCGATATGCCTGCACCATCACTTGCGGATTGCTCGCCTTCATGGATAGCACTATATCATAATAATTTAAATCCTCACAGATGCGCAAAAACTCCAACGCAGATTCTACCATTCCCAATGGAGTGTCCCCATAGCGGCTCATGATTCGATCGGAAAGAGAACCATGATTGGTGCCTATGCGCATGGCCGTTCCATACTCTTTGCAAATCTTTACAAGCGGAGCAAACTTCTTTCGGATACGATCTAATTCTTCCTGATAAGCACTATCCGTATAGGCTATCTCTTCAAATCTTTTTTTGTCGGCATAGTTTCCTGGGTTCACCCGCACCTTTTCAATTAACCGGGCAGCCAGCTCTGCAGCATTGGGTGTAAAATGAATATCCGCGATAAGCGGAACAGAATAGCCTCGCTCACGTAGCCCTTTTTTAATTACCTCCAGATTTTGAGCTTCCTTCATGCTGGGAGCCGTAATCCTAACATACTCGCACCCTGCCTCTACCATTCTAATGGTTTGCTCAATGGAACCTTGTGTATCCATCGTGTCGATCGTGGTCATTGATTGCACCCGAATTGGATAATCTCCTCCCATCGGCACACCGCCAATGTTTACCACCCGTGTTTTTCTGCGGTTATAGCTCACCAGGCTGTTGCAATACTGCTTTAGCTGAATAATTTCACTCACGTTCTAAAAGGATTTACAACAAAATTAACCCTTTGACAGGGACTTTTGTTCGGATAAATAAAAACTTAGGTGGAAGGAATTAATAGGTTAAATATCGCCCATCTGAGGCCTGATAAGGATCTCCTCTACAACACTTCTGGGCGACAGGGAATGAGCAGAAAAAACCGCCTCAGCCACGTCCTCGGGCTTCATAAAGCGACTATCCGGCAAATCACTGGCGGCCCAACTTGCTGTTTTAGTGGCCCCGGGCATTACCGCAGTCACCCGAATTCCAAACTCCATTAGCTCTGCACGCAAGACTTTAGAAAATCCCAACAGGGCAAACTTTGAAATGGCATAGGAACCACCATTCGGGTAAGCCATAAAGCTGGCAATAGAACACATATTGAAAATATGGCCCGACTTGCTCTCTTTCATCTTTTGAACCAGGCCACGAGTTGTGTAAAAGGCGCTATACACATTAGCCTCAACCATCCCTTCCAAGGTTCCGTCCGGCTCATCCATAATCTGGCCGGGTTCAAAATAGCCCGCATTATTCACCAACACGTCAACAGACCTATTCAACTTGTTAATTGCTGCTGTAAATTGTTTAACCTGAGTTTTATCCGACATATCGGCCATATACTCAAATACTTTAACCTTAAATTTTGATTCAAAATCTTTCTTTAGTTGGGTCAGGTCGTCCTGGTTTCGGGCACAGGTGGCAACATCAAAACCGTTTGCAGCAAATTTCTCTAAAATCGCCCGACCAATCCCTTTTGTTCCTCCTGTAACTACAATCAACTTATGCATCAGAAATTATTTATCTTTGAGCAATATAGCATTTGAACTTTAGTGCATGAAGGGTTTTGGCAGGTACATGATTTTTTTAGGCTCGTTGTTCGTAAGACGAGAGACTTTCATGACCTATTACAAGTTAACCTTGGAGGAGTGTGTAAATATTGGCGTTAAGTCAATACTTCTATTTGTTCTGGTTTCAACTTTTATGGGTGGAGTAACTACCCTTCAAACCGGAGCAAACCTGGTAAGCCCTTTTGTCCCCCGATTTATAATTTCAAACGTTGTTCGTGAAATGACAATATTGGAATTAGCGCCCACCATCATGGCAATTATCTATGCCGGTAAGGTAGGGTCAAGCATGTCGGGCGGGTTAGGCACCATGCGTATTACAGAACAAATTGATGCACTGGAAGTAATGGGTATCAATGCTGCCTCCTATTTAGTGCTTCCAAAAATTATCGCCTCACTAATGATGTATCCGCTTCTGGTAATTGTTTCAGGTATTTGTGCTTTGCTTGGTGGGTACCTGGTAGGCACACTCACCGAACTTTTAACACCAACAGAATATATTTACGGAATACGTTATTCTTTTAATGAGTTTTTTATATCATTCGCTCTCATCAAATCATTTGTGTTTGCGTTCCTTATCGCCTCGATTTCATCTTTTAAGGGATACTTTACGCAAGGCGGTGCATTGGAGGTTGGTATTGCCAGCACGCAAGCAGTAACAGCCAGTATTATTGCTATTCTGTTAGCTGATTATTTTCTAGCCTATCTCCTACTGTAATAAGCTATGATTAAGATCAAGAATATTTCAAAATCATTTGGTGATAAAAATGTGTTAGATGGCATTAGCGGTGAATTTGTAAAAGGAAAAACAAATCTGATTATTGGTGCCAGTGGAACGGGTAAGAGTGTTCTGCTTAAGTGTATTGTTGGCTTAATTCAACCTGATACAGGGAATGTTTTTTATGATCTTCGAAATTTTACGGAGGCCGACAAAGATATGAAGTCCGAAATTCGAAGAGAAATCGGCATGCTCTTTCAAGGTGGTGCTTTGTTTGATTCAAAGAAATGTGGAAGAGAATGTTATGTTTCCTCTTAACATTCTTACAAAAATGTCAGCTGAGGAAAAGATTGAGCGAGTTAATTTTTGCTTACAACGAGTGGGACTTGAAGGTGTAAACAAAAAAATGCCCTCCGAGATTAGTGGTGGAATGAAAAAGCGAGTAGGCATTGCCCGGGCTATTGTTAATAATCCAAACTATCTTTTTTGTGACGAACCTAACTCTGGATTAGATCCTCAAACTTCCATCGTGATTGACGAATTGATCATGGAAATAACGCATGAGTTCGATATCACCACCATAGTAGTTACACACGATATGAATTCTGTAATGGGCATTGGTGAAAGTATCATGTTCCTTTATAAAGGCCATAAACTGTGGGATGGATCGAATAAAGATATTATGCATACGGGTGTAGAAGAACTTGATGCATTCGTCTTTACCAACAAAATTATGAAGAACTTGAAGACAGAGTGATTAGACTAAGTTTAATCGAATAAAAAAAGTAGTTCCTTCGCCTGCCTTAGTTTCAAACCAAATTTCACCCCCACTCTGTTCTATCCCTTGTTTGGCAATTGCTAATCCCAACCCCGAACCGGATTTTTTTGTAGAGAAATAAGGAGCAAATATTTTATCCTTCAACTCCTCATCAATACCACTTCCGTTATCTTGAAAACTAATTAAAATCTGATCAGTTTCTAAAGTAAGTTTAACCTCAACTATAACATCATCTTCCTTGCGGGATTGAAACGCATTTAAAATAATGTTAGAGAATACGCGATTAAGTAATTGTTCATCCCCATTAATAAATAATGGCAGTCCATTGTAATCAAATTTTACACTTCCATCCTCATAGTTAGTATATAAATCAATACTCCTTTTAAGGAGAGTTACTAGGTCTATTCGTTGAAGGATAGGTGCAGGCATGCGGGCAAATGCACTAAACGAAGAAGCTATATCATTCAAAATATCTACTTGTGCAAGAAGAGTCTTTATAGATTGAGTTACTTTATCCTTTTCCAATTCTCCGCGCAAAGCCAACTGATCCATTTGTTGTAAGGTAAGCTTCATGGGCGTTAGTGGATTCTTAATTTCATGTGCCACCTGTTTAGCAATTTCGCGCCAGGCACTCTCTTTTTGACTCCGAGCCAATTCAATCTTACTCTGATCAAGGTTTTCAAGCATTCGGTTATACTCAGTCACCATTAATCCAATCTCATCATTCGACTTCCATTCCAATGGTTTATTAGTTCCTGTAAGCGTTGTTCTGCTTAAGGTTCGGGTTATAAACCTAAGTGGGAAGGTTAATGAATCAACAACAAAAAATGACAGGATAGAGAACAAAATGAAAATCACGACAAACACGGTAAGAATATTGGCGAGTACACTAATCTGTGTGGTTTCTAAAGACAATGCAGATTCAAAAAACGGAACACTCAGCACCCCAATTAACAACCCCGATTCGGGCGACTTCAATCCGAAATAAGAATTATTAAATCGCAAGGATCCAATCTGTTCATTTTGAACTAGTGTATTGTCACCCGTTTTAAAAATACGTTCCCATGCATTGCGGCTCATTAAACTTGAAGTAAGTTGGTTTTCAACAATTATCGGTTGACTGGAAATTATCATCTGTCCTGAAGGTGCATAGATAGACATATCCACATTTGAAAACTTGGCCATGTTAACCAGTTGACTCTCAAGTTCACTGCGTGCATTATCAGGATCCTTTACAAATGCCGAAAGTATTGGAACAAGATTTTCCCCTAGCAATCTTGATTTAGATTGAAAATCTGAATTCAATTGCTTCTCCGCGGACTTACTTACACGATTAAGTGTTGTAATCGTTACAATCACTAACGGAACAGCAAATGCCAGATAGATATAAAGTTGAATACGAGCCGCATAATTTATTTGACTGCCTAACCACCATGCATTCAAGCCATATGCAGCCATCCCCAAACCAATCACAAAAATTCCCAACACAAAAAAGAATGAGAAGTTAGTGAATACAAAGAAAACAGGATATGCTATGGTCGTAACTACGGCAACACGTCCTGAATCATCCTCTGTGCCACTATGAATAAATCCGTTCTTACGAATACCTTCTTTGAAAAATTCAGGATCATTCAACAAACTGAAATCAAAATCCTTCTCATAATTAAAACTTCCAAAACTGCTAATAATCGATTTATCAGAAATGAACGCAAAACTTTTATCACGATTTTCGAAGTACTCATTGAATCGACTATCGACCAATAACTCAGGATAAACATTTTGCGGTATTATTCTCTTCAATGAAATATCGAGTACAATATTTGCCACCACCTGATCAAACCGCGTAATTGGAATAGTAGCGAAATAACGTTTGCCCGTTTGCACACCTGTAGATCGAACAAAATAAACTCCCTGATATTCTGTGGCCGTTCCTTGTCTTAAAAAGACACCTTCTGTTTCTGTTTGCTCATCAAATGGTTCATTTATTGAATTGTATAACAGAATTTTAACATCATAGCGATCGAAATACGAATTAAGAAACACTTGCTTAATCTTTTGTCTAACAGGTGACTTGCTTAAGAGCGGACTTGCCAATCTGCTTTGAATAAAGGCGTCCCTTGAAATTCGCTTCGAAGTCTCGTTGAGTAAATATTCAGCCAGTACATCACGACCTATCAAATAGCTTGAAGCGAATCGAAATTGAGATTCAACTCGCTCTTCTTCCACAAACCGCTTTACACTCAATGCACTCTGAATTCCATAAGCACTCACTGCAAGAAAGAAATATAAAAAAGTGAGATAAGAAATTCGAGTGAGTGAGGAACTCAGCCTGGAGTGATAAAGAATAATAAGGTAGGGAACTATGATAATCATAGAAATCCAATAGTCCCGAGATTCGGTAAGGAAATAGGCGGCAAAGAGAATGCATGCAATTACTAACGCAATCACATATGTTATAAACTTAGAGGACAGCGATTTTGAGAGTTGTAAAAAAACGTGTGTGAAACAAAATGAACTAATGGTGCCTATAATAACTGCTCCAAACGAGAGAATCCTTACCCAATCAAACGATATCGTCTGGGTAAGATCTAATGAAATTCGAGAGTTGTGAAAGATCGTTTCAATAAACAAGAATGGATACAGAAATGAGAAAATAGCAGCAAGAATAAGCACCGCACACCACCCCTCTCTTACCCATGTTTTTGTGGTGAGTAATCTTTTAACAATCGACCATTTTGAATAAGTAAAAAAGACATACACACATAAGAATAAAATACCTAATGAGTTTAGAAATAAATCACCCAGGGAAGCATTATAACTTGAGGATGCAAATTCTTGAGGGCTAAAAATACGGGAGACATACCAACGCGCAGGAAAGTCAAATCGAATCATAATAATTCGAATGCCAACAAAGACAAGTGTTGAAATAATAAAGACGAGTTGATATCTCCTCTTTGCATGAAGCCGCTGCAATACCACTCCAATGCTTGTTACTAACAGAATGATGGCTATTAAAATCAATAACAAAGCCAGCACATTATTTCCAGAAGGACTTTCTGATAGCAGAATTTTAAAAAGGATTTTATCACCCACGTGAATACTTTCTCCAGTCGAAAAATCAGGAGCGACAATGCGGCCTGAAAAATTTTTAAAAACGGATTGATTCCAGTGTGGGGAAAGATATTTATTTACAATTGGATATTTCTTATAAAGGGGTAGTACTGAAATCAAATACTGCGATTGGGATATGGATGATTTCTTAAGCAAAAAATCTCCAGCTGAGATTTGAATTAATCGAATGCTAAATGAATCACGTAACATTCTTGCATCTAGTGAGAAATCATTTTCACTCCAGGCTACAATACGTAAGCTATCCACCAAAAAATGAGTTCCATCAAGTTGTGACCACACCATACCTGAAGGATTTTGAATGATCTTAGCTTGCTCTTGATCTAATTTTAAAAGTTCAGTAGTTAGATTTGTTGAAATGATTTTGGAAATCTCTTTGGGCGAATCTTTCCATGCGCCTATACCAACTCCCACCAGTGCAAAAACTAGTGAAAGAATAAATAATATGGCAGGCCGAAACTTACTCATGATTAATGGCAATACTTAAAAGTAAGAAAATCTGTACTAAGATTACTTACTCTGAAGTCCACCAAACCAGTACAAAAACAGAATTCTGGAATACCTGAAACTGAAGGGAATAAAAAGCACCGATACTAATACCAACGCAAGCCCATACACCCAATCAGGTGGGCTGAAGAAAATGTATAGCACAATAGAGATTGCCACCATAATAGCCACATTAAACGCGTAACTAACGAACAGTGCACCAAAATAAAAACCAGGCTCTGGTATGAAAGGTGCGTTGCAATTCGCACAGTTTGTATTCATTACAGAGAACTTGGTTACCTGCGAAAATGGAAATTTAAAAATATCGCCTTGCTTACAGCGAGGGCATTTACCTTGCAAGATTGCGTTTGAGTTGCTCATTTTTACTATTTTTTTTGCTTGTTCGGTACCAAAAGAAAGCTATCAACCCAATGACAGCATAAGGCGCCACAAACAAATACATAATCCCAAAGTTGATACCCGCTGCAATGCCGATATTTCCGTTACTTACATTGTTCTCTAACGATGCTCTGCACATGGCACATTGAGCGGTAGCTCCAACAGATGATAATAAGGCAATGCAGACAATTAAAAACTTTCCAACAGCCACTTTCATAATTCAATCAATTTAAAGCTACACGTAATAAGGACTGATCATGATATAAACAATTACTCCCGTAATGGCCACATACAACCAGATTGGAAATGTAAATTTAGCCAAAGCCTTATGCCTTTCAAAATTACCTGACAAAGCCCTTGAAAAGGTGAATAAAACGAAGGGAACCACAATCACAGACAAAATAATATGGCTGATCAGGATGACTAAATAAACAATTCTCAATGCTCCTTCTCCACCATAAGGAGTCGAATCACTCGTCATATGATAAATCACATACATGACAAGAAAAACTGCCGAAAGACCAATGCAAGTTTTCATGAGATTTTCATGAAGTATTCTCTTGTTGTTCTTTATTGCTACTACCGCTGAAATTAACAAAATGGCGGTAAGCCCATTAATTGTTGCATAGATGGGAGGGAGAAAGCTAAAATCATAGCCTGGTATTTTTACTCTGAATAAAACAGCAACCGCAAGCGGCAAAATAACTGAAAGTGCTATTATCAATTTACGATACCGATCTTTATTCTCTTCCATTAGTATTGCTTCAACAATATTTTCATTTCCACCGTTAGCCGATCCATTTCTTCGCGTGAGTTTGGAGCATAATACCCTCTGATCTTTCTTGCTTGATCAATAAGAACAACCGACCAAGGTTTCTTTAAAAAGAAGAAACAGGTACACCAGGAATCCCACTGCGCGGCATCTTGATAAGGGTAAATTTTTTGAAAATCCGTTGATTTAAACTCCTCATCCAGATGCTTCATATTTTTCATTACTTCTGGCGAAGTGTCGGCAATTAATAATGCAACAGACTCTCCCTTCCAACCCGTAGTTTGCAAAATGGAATCAGGAATAGTGTAAGGAATATTGTATGAGAATTGACAAGATGTAGGGTATTCAGGCATTTCTGTTTCGTAATAGACCGGAATACTAAATTCATTTTCACCAAATGCACGCAAAAAAAGGAATACACCTATCGGCAAAAGCAACGCTAGAAAAAGATAAACGATTTTTTTTAACATACTTGTATAACACAAAGAAGGCTAAAGTTATTCACCTTAGCCTTCCTTAAAATTTTATTTAGTCGTCTGACCACTTCAAGTGGTCTTGACGACTTACAAAGACTTAAAAAAAGACTGGCATTTCCATGCCCTCGTATAGAAAGGCTACTAACATCCAAACGATAAATAAAATGGGAACCAGCACTGCCCAGAACAACACCTTCACTTCATAGCGCAAGTGCATAAATTCACCTACAATGTACCCTGCTTTCACAATGGTAAGAATAACGAAGATGAATGTCTTAGCTGAACCATGCGACATGGTAAAAGCTATTAAAAACTCCACTCCTGTAATTGCACCTAATATTCCAGCTACCGTCCAAAGCTTTTTAATTTTAGCCTTATCGGGAGGAAGTACGGTTACTTGTGGTTCGTGTGCGTGATGTGCCATGCGATTATTCTATTTAATAAAACGAATTTCAATTTTAAACAAGGTAGAAGAACGTGAATACAAATACCCACACTAAATCTACAAAGTGCCAGTACAATCCTACCTTCTCAATCATTTCATAGTGACCTCTGCGTTCATACACTCCCGTCACTGTATTATAGTAGATCAGGAAGTTAAACATCACTCCACTGAATACGTGGAACCCGTGGAAGCCCGTGATAAAGAAGAAGAAGTCCGCAAAATCCTGAGGACCATATTGATTAACGTGAAGGTTTGCTCCCGTAATTTTAATCTGCTCCCAAACTCCCTTTTCGACATTAAAAACATCTTTCAGGGTAGCAGTATCAGTTCCCACTATAAAGTGAGTCCATTCCCAAGCCTGGCAAGCTAAGAAAGTAGCACCTCCTAAGATTGTCCACAACATCCACTTCTCAACTGCCTTTCTATCCATACGATGACCAGCTTCTACTGCTAGTACCATCGTAACACTACTCATAATCAAAATGAAGGTCATAATACCCACAAACACTAGTGGCAAGGTTACACCATGTAAAAAGGGAACCGCTTCAAATACCTTTTCAGGGATTGGCCAATACTGGGTAGAGAATGTGAATGAATCAACTACTCCTTCAAAAGCCGGATGCGAAGAACGAACCAACCCGTAGGTGATTAGCAATCCGGAAAACGTAAATGCATCCGAAAGCAAGAAGAACCACATCATGAGTTTGCCGTAGCTTGCACCCATGGGTGAAGTTCCGCCATCCCAAACACTTTTATCAGAAACTGCAGTGGCTGCGTGTGCCATAATCAGGTATTAGATTTATCGATACAATAATAGGAATACAAACAAATATAGCCAAAGTCCGCCCAAAAAATGCCAATACGTTAAGCACATTTCTATCTGAACCAAGTTTTTAGAGTGCACGCGGTAGCGGTAGGTGGCAATTAACACAATCAGCAAAAAGACAATGGCGCTGATCAGGTGCAACCCATGCAAACCGGTAATAATATAGAGAAAGGATCCTGACGGGTTGCCTACCAAATACACTTGATTTGTGACTAAGTCTTTCCAACCCTCAAACTGAAGAACTAAAAACGCAAGCCCGAGCACCGTTGTAACTGTGACAAGTATTTTGACTGATTCTAAATTATCTTTTTTTGCAGCCCAATAGGCTAGCTGCATGGTTACACTGCTAACTAGAATAACAATGGTGCTGATGGTAAATAAAAATGGAAGGTCAAAGTAAACCCAATTACCCTCTGCCCTTCTTACAATATATCCTGAAGTAAAAGCAGCAAACAACATGATTACGCTACCAATGAAGAGCCACATGGCAAACTTCTTTGGGTTCATTGAAATTGGCTGCTTAGGCTCCTCTACAATTTTAAATTCTGATATTACCGACTTCTCCATATCTATCCCTGTTTAAATTTTATCCAACAAATAAGCGATCTGCACAATGGGCAGATACAAAAACGAACCAAACATAATGCGCAATGCAGACTGACGGCTTCCTGTTTTTAACAACGAAAAAGTCTGCGCAAAAAAAGCCGCTCCACATACGGTAGCAACAATGGCCGAATCCAAACCCGTGATGCCAAACTTTGCCGGCAATAATCCCAATGGAATTAAGAACAACGTATAAATCATGATTTGAACAGCGGTGTTATGATCCTTGCCACCACCTGAAGGCAACAATTTAAATCCTGCTTTTTTATAATCTTCATCGGCCACCCAGGCAATTGCCCAAAAGTGTGGAAACTGCCACACGAACTGAATACCGAAAATAATTAACGCTTCATGGCTAATTGATCCCGTAGCAGCAACCCATCCGAGTAGCGGAGGCAGCGCGCCAGGAATCGCGCCAACAAAAACAGCTACTGAACCTACACGCTTAAGCGGAGTGTAAACAAAGCTGTACAAAATCATGGAGACAAATGAGAGAAGTACCGTAAGTGGATTTGTGTACATCCACAATATAAATAAACTTACTACCAGACATACACCAGCAAATAAGTTTGCTTCTTGCACAGTCAATCTTCCTGTTGGAAGTGGTCTGTTTTGAGTGCGCGTCATTACTTTATCAAAGTCACGCTCTATCACTTGATTGATTGCGCCCGAAGCACCCGAAAGCAAAAAACCGCCCGTAAAAAGCATAATCAACACCTCCCAATTTACGCTGCCTTTGGTGGCCAATGCATATCCAAACGCGCATGAAAAAGCTACCAGCATCGAAAGCCTTACCTTTAATAATTCCACAAAAGCCTTAGCCTTGAAAAGGACAAACGCTAATCCGGAAACAGGTTGAACAGTAGATGCCATATTAACTATCTAACACATTTATTGAGCTTGTGTTAAGCCTTAAATACAATAGAAACTGAACTCCAAACGTAACGGTTGCCACCAGCAAGTGAATAGGCTGAAGAACTGCAGGCACTGCAAAATATGCCATTCCTGCCCCGGTCAATAAGGTGAGCAAAATTAACACGATCAGGCTTATGGTTAAAGGATTCCGACCGCTAGTTTTCATCAATCGAACTATTAAAAAACCGTTTATAATAACAACCAACCATGAAAACGATCGGTGTACAAAAAATTCTTCCCATACTTCCGAAATCCATCTTTCGCGAGGCAATTTAAGATCAGAAACCCGATCAATAGCAGCTCGTACTTCCGTACCTAGCAGTACCTGTACAACAAGGAGTACCATGCAAACAAGCAGTATCCACTTAGTTCCCTTTATAGCTTTAATCGATTGCTGTTCTCCACTATTTACATAGAGCCATACGAGCAAGCCCACTAGCACAAAAGCCAGCAGCATATGAATTGTAATTGTCCACGAAGTCAGGTTTGTGGAGACTACAATTGATCCAAACCAACCCTGAACAATAACGGTCAATAATGTTAGTAGGGAAATCCAGAAGAATGCTGGTCGGGTGATTCGAAATTTCCACGACATCACAAACACACCAATAATTAAAAAACCAATCACCACTCCAACAATTCTATTCGCATACTCAATCCAGGTTTTTACGGGATTGAAATCAGCCTCAACTAAAATCGATTCATCTGTAAGAATTGCCTGAGCAGTTTTCTCAAAGCCAAAGACTGAAAGATAGCGTGCAAATTTTTTGTTTTTAGTATCCCGAAACTCAGCGAACGTTTCTTTGTAGTCGGCAGGTAATTGATTGACTGAAGTTGGCGGAACCCAATTACCAAAACATTTGGGCCAATCGGGACAACCCATGCCCGAACCCGTGGTGCGTACAACGCCACCCACTAGTATTAAAAAATAAACAGCGACCAACGTTGAGAAGCAGAGCTTTCTAAATCGCTTGGTCGCTGTATTAACTTCGTCCATTCAGGTAATTCAGGTCAAAACTCAAGATTAATCAAACGACAATACTTGAGTTTTGAATTTTGAATGTGGTTAGTGCTTATGATCCTTCTCCACGGTAATTGCATCTTCATTCATCTCCAACTTAATGAGTTCATTCTCATGAGGCAAGTTGGATTCAGGAGTTTCAGAGTATGGAATATGTTGAGGAATAAAATCTTCTTTTGAACCTGGCTTGCTATAATCATATGGCCAACGATACACCGTTGGGATTTCTCCAGGCCAGTTTCCGTGGCCGGGAAGTCTTGGTGTTGTCCATTCTAAGGTAGTTGAATTCCACGGATTAGCCGATGCCTGCTTACCTCTAAAAATACTGTAGATAAAGTTGAACAAGAAAAGGAATTGAGCGGCCAACGTCATGATAGCAGCAATACTCACCAACATGTTCAGGTCCGCAAACCCGCTGAAAGTTTCAAAGTTTGTCCAGCTATAATATCTTCTAGGAAAACCTGCGATACCAATATAATGCATCGGGAAGAATACAAGGTAAACTCCTACAAAAGTTAACCAGAAATGAACATAGCCTAACTTCTCGTTCATCATGCGACCAAACATTTTTGGGAACCAGTGATACACACCAGCCACCATACCAAAGAAGGACGCACTACCCATTACTAAGTGGAAGTGAGCTACTACAAAATAGGTGTCGTGAAGTTGAATGTCGATCGCTGAGTTACCCAAGAAAATACCTGTGATACCCCCCGTTAAGAAGAAGGATACAAGGCCGATTGAAAATAACATGGCGGCCGTGAATTTTATATTCCCTTTCCAAAGCGTAGTAACGTAGTTAAAGATTTTTACCGCTGAAGGCACCGCAATGATCAGCGTAAGCAAGGTAAAGATGGAACCTAAGAATGGGTTCATACCTGTTACAAACATATGGTGCGCCCATACAACGAAGGATAAAATCGCGATGAACAACATAGAGCCCACCATCGCTTTGTATCCAAAAATCGGCTTGCGCGAATTAGTAGCAATAATTTCAGAAGTTATTCCAAGTGCTGGCAACAATACAATGTATACCTCAGGGTGACCTAAGAACCAGAACAAGTGCTGGAACAAAATCGGGCTTCCCCCTTGATTAGGTAAGGCTTCACCACCAATATAAATGTCTGATAAGTAAAAGCTGGTACCAAAACTACGATCGAATACTAACAACAAAGCCGCTGCAAAAAGTACCGGGAAAGAAAGTATACCAATGATGGCTGTGAAGAAAAACGCCCAGATTGTAAGAGGCATTTTTGTAAACGACATGCCTTTAGTACGCATGTTGATTACCGTGGTGATGTAGTTAATACTTCCCAGCAATGAACTCACAATAAAGAACACCATGGCTACTAACCACAACGTCATACCTAACCCCGATCCCTGCATGGCTTGTGGCAAGGCACTGAGAGGCGGATAAATTACCCAGCCTCCTGAGGCTGGTCCTGTTGATATGAACAACGAGGTAAACATGATGCAACTTGACAAGAAGAAGAACCAATATGAAAGCATGTTCATGAATCCACTGGCCATATCGCGTGCTCCAATCTGAAGTGGGATCAAGAAGTTACTGAACGTTCCACTCAAGCCTGCCGTAAGCACAAAAAACACCATGATGGTTCCGTGCATAGTAACCAACGCCAAATAAAATTCAGGGTCGATTTTTCCCTCAGGCGTTAACCAACCTCCTAAAATTGGTTTCAACCAAGACAAATCTGCATTCGGAAAACCAAGTTGTAATCTAAACAGAACAGAAAGAGTTCCTCCAATAAGCGCCCATGCCATACCTGTAATCAGGAATTGCTTGGCGATTACTTTATGATCTTCAGAGAAAACATAATTAGTCCAGAAATTACCATGGTGCTCATGGTCATGTCCGTGGTCATCATGATGTTCTGTTGAAGTGTGTGTATGTAAATCTATCGTTGCCATGATTCGAAATGTCTTAGTTTGATGTAACAGTAACCGGTGCCGCAAGTATAGCCTCTTGACTATCCATCGGGATACCAGCCTTAATAATTGCCGCTTCTCTCAATTCAACCGGAACTCGTTTCAAATAGTCAGGATTCTGTTTCAACCAGGCTTCCTGAGAAGTCATCCATTTTTCATAATCCTCGAACGTATCGTGAACAAATACAGGAAAGCGCATGGAAAAATGTCCTCTTCCGCAGATCTCTGTACACGCCATTTCATAGTTGAATTCTGGATTGCCTGTTTCTGTACGCATATCAGCAGTTGATTTCGTTGGAATAAACTTAAAGGTGGTGTACATACCCGGTACCGCATCCATCTTTACCCGGAAGTGTGGAAGGAACACACTATGCAATACATCTTTTGCGCGAATCATCAACTGAACTTCTCTTCCTTTTGGTAAGTGTAGTTCAAGTGATTTAAAATCATCATATGTGTTTTTGTCAGACAAATCCAAACCAAACTCATTTGACGCATCAATCATTTTATAATTGTGTTTTCCTAGTTGCTTGTCTTTAACACCCGGATATCGAGCAGTCCATAAAAACTGTTGACCTACTATTTCAATTACTACTGCCTCTTTTGAAGCGGGTCCTGTAATATCATTCCAGGCCTTTAGCCCACTAAAAATTAAAAGCGCTAATACAATGGCAGGAATCACCGTCCATGCAATTTCAAGTTTATGATCATCCGCAAAGAAGGATGCTTTTCTTCCTTCTTCATAGCGATACTTAAAGGTGAACCAAAACATAACAATGAAAATGATCGCAAACGCAACCACCGTCACAGCCATCGTTACCCAGAAAAGATAATCTGTTACTGCGCCATGCTCAGAAGCAACGGGTAATGTATAGCCCTCAAAATGAACGTATGAATACCAGAAAAACCAACCCAAGCCGCCAATCATAAAGAAAAGCATCAAGTATGCGTTGATCGTATTCCATGTGGAATCGTCATCATCTTTCTTCCCTTTTACCAACCCCACCAGATTTCCGATCCTGAAAATCAGGTAGAGAATGGCCAAAACCAATACTACCCCCAAACCGATTATCAAACTCATCATACGTTTTCTTTATTCAGCGTTTCAAATTAAATATGGTGATTCAAACTTTCCTCCATCATCGGATCGTTCTTTGCCACCAACGGCATTTTAGAAAGAGCACTTAAGGATACATACAAAAATGCCATACAAAATATAATGGCCAATCCAATTTCCAAAAATCCTAATCCACCATTATACTGCATAACTCCTGGTGTTACCATGTTATAGAAGTCGAACCAGTGACCAACGATTACAATCGGACAAACTACTTTCAACATGGACATGTGTCGCTTGGCATCGCGTGTCATTAATAACAAGAATGGCAACACAAAGTTTAAGATCAGATTCAAATAGAAGATCCAAGAGTACGGTGCATTCTTAATTCGTTGAATGAAATACACAGTCTCTTCAGGAATATTTGCATAATAAATAAGCATAAACTGGCTAAACCAGATGTACGTCCAGAAAATACTGAATGCAAAAATAAATTTACCCAAATCGTGCAAGTGATTGGCGTTCACCATTTTCAAATAGCCCTGTTCTTTTAAGTAAATAACGATGAGTGTAATCATGGATAATCCTGCTACCCACCAGCTTGCAAATATGTACCAGCCAAACATGGTGCTAAACCAATGTGGGTCAATACTCATTACCCAATCCCAGGCAGCTATCGATGAACTATATCCAAAGAATACTAAAAAGATCGCAGACCATTTTCTGGCACCCAACCAATTGGAAGTACCTCCTTCAACATCTTCTGCCAACATTTTTTTCTTGATAACGGTAAAAAACCAATACCACAAACCAAAGAATAGCACCATTCTTAGGATATAAAATAGCGGAAATCCACCGGCATGAAGCGGCCAGAAGAAATAAGGGCTTTTAGCTTCCAATGCTGCATCAAAGTCTGCTCCTTCTACATAAAGACTATGGTGTGTCCAATGGAATACATCTCCCTTTACAAGGAACCAAAGCCCTAGCATCAAAATACCGGAGATCGGAATCCATTGCCCCATCGCTAACGGAATGCGTTTAATACCTGTAGACCAACCTGCCTGTGCAGCATACTGAATAGCAACAAAGAACAACCCAATAAGCCCCATGCCAGCAAAGAACACATTGTTTTGCCAAAGTGAAGTGTAAATCTTCTTTAACCAGATAGGAGTTGCAGCATGATGCTCACCCTCTTCTGCTACTTCACCTGCTGGTTCTGTACTAGCAACCAGATTTTTAGAAATCTCAACGGAAGCATGATGACCTTCGGCAGCACCGTGATCACCTGCATTCATCGCCATAAATACTCCAATTACAAAAAGAAGAATACCTACACCCAACAGAATGAAAAGGCTCCGTTTTGTTTCAGGTTTAAAAATATACTGTTCGTCCGCTACCATGTGGTTTGATATCTAGTAAGTATTAATTCGTTTGTAATTGTTTCACATACTTGGCAATTTTCCAGCGCTCTTCGTCATTCACTTGTGAACCGTGTGAACCCATCAATCCTTTTCCGTACGTAATTACATGAAAGATGTGGCCTTCACTAACTCCTTTGATTGCATCTCCCGTCAAGTTAGCAACGCCCGGATATTTATCAGCGACTAATCCATCGCCCGCACCTTTGGCTCCATGACAATGCTTGCAGTTGATGTCATACAACATTTTTCCTTGTGCCAGAATCGCAGGACTGGCCTCATACGGATTAACCAATTTATTGGCTAGTCGTAATCCAGTAGTATCATTAACACCGCGGTAGGGTAACCAACCATTTGCATTTCTGCGAACCGTGTTTGGTACTGGCAAGCGCATGTTCATCCCGTAAGGATTGTAATCGTTGGAGTTGTAATACTCGCCTCTTCCATTATCTAATGAACTAAGCCACATTCCAGCTTCCTTATCTTTGATTTGAGTCAGTGGCTCATACGCCACAGAGTGATACATATTAGGAGCATACTCTCTACCGGGATTATCTCCTCCGGCTTTGCAACCGGCCAGCAAGGTAGCCACTGCCACACTCACTAAACTAACTTGTATAAAACGTATGCTCATGTTAAAAATGCTTTTCATTTACTTCCGATGCTCCGTTATCTTTTAAGATACGGCTAATATCATCCTTACTTAATTTGTTCGAGGCCAAATCAATTGCCATTACGTGCTTATCGTCTGTGCTGCGTAAGTCAAACGAACGAGGCGTTTTATAAGGCTTCATATCGCTTACAATAAAAAATGTTGCTACCATCCCTAAGGCTGATAGTAACACAGTCAACTCAAAAGTTACCGGAATAAAAGGCGGTAATGACACAAAATTCTTTCCTCCAATAATCATTGGCCAGTCATAGCCTAACATCCAAATTTGCATAGTCAGTGCAAGCGTAGTTCCGGTCATTCCAAATAAGAATGCTGCGATGGGTAAACGAGTACGCTTATACCCTAACACTTCATCTAATCCGTGCACAGGAAAGGGAGAATATACTTCGTGTATCTTCACACCCTTTTCACGAATACCTTCTACTCCGTGAAGCAAGATATCCTCATCATCAAATATGCCTACTAAATAATTTTCGCTCGTGTTGCTCATATTAATGCTTCTTTTCGGAAGATGATTTAATAATACTCTTAACCTCTGCCATGTTAATCACCGGGAAGAATTTCGCAAATAAGAAGAATGCCGTAAAGAAAAATCCAAACGTCAAAATATACTCACCCACGTCATACATGGTTGGGTAAAACATAGACCAACTGGATGGCAAATAATCGCGATGGATAGAGGTTACGATAATTACAAAACGCTCGAACCACATACCGATGTTAACAATGATAGATAGCACAAACGTAGCTACAATGTTGGTGCGCAATCTTTTCCACCAGAAAAGTTGCGGAGAAATAACGTTACACGTCATCATAGACCAATATGCCCACCAGTATGGACCGGTTGCGCGGTTGTAGAATGCATAAAATTCAGCCGGTACTTGACCATACCAAGCCACAAAGAATTCAGTGATATAAGCAATACCCACAATTGAACCTGTAATAATGATTACGATGTTCATTAATTCGATATGGTAGATTGTTATGTAATCTTCCAATTTGAAAACCTTACGGGTAACAATCAGAAGTGTTAACACCATCGCAAACCCAGAGAAGATCGCACCAGCCACAAAGTATGGAGGGAAGATCGTAGTGTGCCAACCCGGTACCACTGAAGTTGCAAAGTCGAAGGATACAATGGTGTGAACAGAAAGTACTAGCGGTGTTGAAATCGGCCCGCGTCGCCTTGTCATGGGCGGCCAGATCGAACTCGGCCACCTTGCCATCCATCAACGCCTCACCACAGGACCCGCATTTCGGCCCCGCCCCCAACCGCTCCACCGGAACCCGGTTGCCTTGGCCACAGGTCGCACAGGTCAGCCGCACTGCATCCACCATTTCCGCCTCCGAAACATGCCACTTTTGCAATACATGATCACCCCACCGCGGAATTCAACCCCTTGGCAGCAGCCCCAACCCCGCCCTATGCTGCCCCATGAGCAATTTTGATGATCCCGACGCCGTCGCACGCTATGCCCAAGGCCCCCTCATGATGGTGCCCGGCCTGCATGATTTGCACAAGATGACCCGCCTCCTGCTGGCCGAAGCCGCCCCGGCCGACGGCCATATCCTCGTCCTTGGCGCGGGTGGCGGCATGGAACTGGCGGCCTTTGCCACCGCCGAACTGGGCTGGACCTTCACCGGCGTCGACCCCTCGGCCGAGATGCTCTCCCTCGCCACCCGCACCCTTGGCCCCCACGCCCCCCGCGCCACCCTGATCGAAGGCTACATCGACAGCGCCCCCCCCGGCCCCTTCGACGGCGCCACCTGTCTCCTCACCCTCCACTTCCTGCCCCGCGCCGACCGCCTCGCCACCCTCCGCGCCCTTCATGCCCGCCTCAAACCCGGCGCCCGGCTTGTCACCGCCCACCATTCCATCCCCGAGGATCAGAAAACCCTCTGGCTGACCCGCTTCGCCGCCTTTGCCCAATCGAACGGCCTACCCGCCGACAAAGCCGCCGCCATCATCCCCGGCCTCGCCACCCAACTGCCCACCCTCTCCCCCGATGAAGACGCCGCCCTCCTGCGCGAAGCAGGCTTCACCGATGTCCAGCTTTTCTACGCCGCCCTCACCTTCCGCGGCTGGACCGCGACCAAGCCCTAGGGTGGGGTTCACCCCGCCATCCGCCTTCATCACCCGCACCGAAAACATCAAGACAATGGCAGGACCACGCGCCTCCTTCGTCTGACTATCCAGCCACCGCCACACAGACTTGCTTCCAACTGTCGGCTGAAAAGCCAGAGCCGTCGAAATCTCCCCTGCGATCAACCAGCTTCAACCCAGCCGCGGACAAAAGCAGCGGCAGTTCCTGCGGGTAAATCTGCCGCAGTTCCAGAACGGTCTGGCGGAAGTCCGGCCTGGCGGGTGCGGACCAGAACCATGTGGATCGGCTGATTTGCAGGGCCGGGTCATAGCTGATCGCCTCTGCGATGGTGACCGGCCCCAATTCAGGGTGATCGAATGTTCCAACCGGCTCGCGCCGCCCCTCGGGCAGGCTGAGAAGATAGGCGCTCGGCACAAAGATATCGAACAGGAATTGCCCGTCGTCGGCAAGATGACGGCGTATCGCCGCGAATGCTGCGACAAGGTCCTGTGAAGTCACAAGATGCGCAATCGAATTGGCTGCGACGATGATCCGGTCGAACTTGCGCCCCAGGTCAAAGTCCCGCATGTCAAGCCGCACGAACT
>CAWBCB010000099.1:0-17850 GCA_963787095.1 uncultured Cytophagales bacterium
AGGAAATCAATTACTAAAACTATGTACGGTAAAAAACGATGACCTTCTTTTGGATTGAGTTTACGAGCAACAAACTTGGCGTTATATTCTTTCAGGTTTTTCGCTCCGGCATCTTTTAAAATTTCATACCGGTTCTCCATTTCGATACACAACGAATTGAGCGTATGAACTACTTTCTTTGTATCCGTAATGATAGCCTCTTCGCTATTGGGAAGTTTAGCCAAGTAATGCCTTTCGATTTTACTGAAGAGCGACATCTCCACTTTCTTCGGATCGACCAGCACAAACTTAAGCTGACTCGGATGTTTCTTATAAAGCAATGAGGCCAGAATCACATTTAACCCAACTGATTTTCCTTGCCCTGTAGCACCCGCCACCAGCAAATGCGGCATCTTGGTAAGGTCAATCACCATCAACTCATTGGAAATTGTTTTGCCAATAGCGATCGGTAAATCTTTATCTGTCTTTTGAAAACGCTCTGTAGCAAGTACCGAACGAATCCCAACCATCTCACGATTCTTGTTGGGCACTTCAATACCTATCGTTCCCTTGCCGGGAATAGGTGCGATGATCCGAATACCCAGCGCAGCAAGGCTTAACGCGATGTCGTCTTCCAGATTCTTAATACGCGAGATTTTTATTCCTGCTTCCGGAACGATCTCATATAAAGTTACTGTTGGACCAATGGTTGCTTTTATACTTTGAATTCCAATTTTAAAATTGGTAAGCGTGGTTAAAATCCGATCCTTGTTTTGATTTAACTCTTCCTGGGTAACCTGAACTTTACTGGCTTCATACTCATTCAGCAATTCAAGCGTTGGGAATTTATATTTACTAAGTTCTAACGTTGGGTCGTACACACCCTGAGTCTCTACCAATTGCTCGGCAACCTGATCCGCATCACTGATAGGTTCTTCAATGGTGAAAATTGGTTCACTTACCTTTTCAACAGCAGGTTGTTTTTTTGGTACTACATCAAGTTCCAATTCTGCGGTGGCCGTTGGTATTTCTTCAACTTCATTTTTTAAAACCAAATCAGGTTCGGGCTCTACTTCTTTAATAGGCCAGTTGTCGCTGTCTTCGGTGTAGGTTGGTTTAATGATCAAATCATCTTCGGATAAGATAGCATCATTACCCATAGGTTTAGGATCCTTAACCTGAAACGCATTGATGGCGGTTACATTAAAATAATAGATGATGAAGATAAAAAGTGAAAGCACTAAAATTAAGAATGTCCCCCATCCAAAAAGACCTGCCGAGATTTTAGCAAGTTCATATCCTAAGCCGCCACTGATAAAACCAATTTCACTTACTCCGGCCATGTTGTGTGTGATGTAACCAAGTAAAAGACTGAGCCATAATCCGGCAAAGACCGAAAGAATAAAAGCCGAGAAAATAGAAACCAGCTCTCTTTTAAAAACCAATTTGAAACCCACCAAAAATAAAAGTGGTGGAATAAAGAATGCTGAAATACCGAGCCACTTAAAAATTAAAAAATGGGAAGTGACTGCTCCGTACAATCCCAACCAATTATCTACCTCACGCCCCGACTCGGCAATGTTTGTACTCCACAATGCTTCCATCACGCTTTGATCGGCCTTGCCAGTAAAGAGATAGGAAAGAAATGAAGTGAATAAGTAAAGTGACGTGATCAACAAGAAGAACCCGGCTGCCAGTGCAAATCGCGGATCTTTAATAAAATCGAAGTTGAAGCGGGTTTTTGATTTAGCTGACTTTGATTTTTTTTCCTTTTCAGGTTTTTTAAAGGTATTGGATTTATAGGTGTTTTCTGCCATCTAGTTTAAAAAGTACTCAAAACTAAGAAAAAAAGGGAAGATATGAATGAAGTGACCATCAAGACTTCACATACGACAACGCCACACAATTTGCTATCTTGGTGAGTACTTTTATGAAAACATCCGTACTCCTTCTTCTTCTGTTTACTTGTTTTAATATTCAAGCCCAAAAGACTGACAGCTTGAATTCTCTTATCCTTAGTTCCAAAACTGATTCAACAAAAACTATTCTCCTAAGTTTATTAGCCGATGAACTAACAAAATCGAATCCCCAAAAAGCAATTGAAACTGCTGAAGAAGGATTATCGCTTTCAAAAAGGATTAAGTTTGAAAAAGGAATTTTTGAAAACTCCTTTTCATTGGCCTCCGCTTTTCAGGGGCAAGCCTTATTCGATTCTGCAATCCTTTACTTACACCTTGCTAAGAATAGTGCCATGATAAGAAAAGATGTTTCATCACAAGCAGAGGTTTGCTCAAGCTTAGGCCACAGTTTCATGCGAAAATCAGAAATGGACTCAGCACGATTTTACTTAGAAGAAGCACTAACGCTCGCACAAGAAGTTAAAAATTATCGTGTTGAAGCAGGTGTTTACAACAATTATGGAAATGTGTTTCTGGAAGAAAGTAACTACCAAACGGCATTAGACTATTTTGTGAAGGCTGCTAAGTTATTTGAGAATCCTTTAGCCGATGATTATGGACAATGCCTGGCATTATCAAACATTGGTAATATTGAATATCGACTTGGTAATTACGATAAGGCATTGAGTTATGCGCAACAAAGCATGGCCATTGCCCAACGCAAATCATTTATATCTTCTATGGGTTATGCTCATAAGTTATTAGGGCGCATTTATCGAAAACAAACTAGGTATGATAGTGCTTTAATTGAATACCAACAGGCTCAAAAGCTCTATACAAATTTGAATGACGCCCGCAGTACTGCGGAGGTACTTCAAAACATGGGCAATATTTATTTTGATAAGGAGCAACATCAGGAGGCATTAACTAATTATAGGCGATCACTCGTGCTCGCTAAAAGTATTTCGGCAAAACCAATTATTGCATTTGCTTATTCAGCCATCGGACAAGCTAATCTCGTGTTAAAGAAAAATACTGTCGCATTGCTGTATTTAGATTCAGCCTGTGTCGCAGCCAAAGAAACCAGTAATAGTTATTTGCTGATGGATACCTACGCTGCGATTAGCGCTGTACATGAAGCAATGGGTGATTACAAGAAGGCACTGGCTGTGCATCAACAATTTGTTACCTTAAAGGACAGTATTATCCAATCAGAGAATAGACAGCTCTCTGAAGAGACTCAAGCTAAATATGAACTTGAAAAAAAAGAGAACAAGATTATCATACTTGAAAAGGATCAGGAATTAAAAACACTGGCACTGGCACAACAACGAGCTATACAGACCGGAGTAATCATTGCATCAATTTTGATTATTATTATTGCAATACTGTTGGTGAATCGATATCGAATTCAAAGCAGAGCCAAACGACAAGCTGAAATTGAAAACATGCGTAATTCGCTTGCGCGCGATTTGCATGATGATATCGGCTCAACACTCTCCACCATTAATATCATCAGTAAGATTGCTATGCGAGAAAACCCGCAAGGCAACAATCGCCATCTTGTGCGTATATCAGAGCAATCCTCGCAAATGATGGATAGCATGGCCGACATGGTATGGTCTATTAACCCTATGAATGATTCGATTGAAAAAATTGTCGTGAAAATGAAAATGTTTGCAGGTGAAATACTTGAACCAAAAAATATTAATTACCGGTTTGTGGGTGACGAGTCATTGGGAGGATTATTATTGGATGGGGAGAAAAGAAAAAACCTCTACCTCTTTTTTAAAGAGGCTATAAATAATGCAGCCAAGTACAGCGAAGCCACACAGGTGAGTATTGTGTTCAAGAAAACAGAAAATCAACTCTCGCTAACCATAGCCGACAATGGAAAAGGCTTTATAGAACAACAAGCACAGCATGGAAACGGGCTTAGAAATATGAGGGCGCGGGCAGCATCGTTGGACGCACAATTCACATTGACAACAACGCCTGATGAAGGCACTCGAATTGAGGTAGTATTTCCTATTACATGATTGGGGTATGGGTATTTATTTTTGATTATAGTTTATTTGTTCAAGCAAAATTCAATACTCATGGTTCAAAATTGAAAATTATGCAGCTTTGATTTTCTTTTGAACGTTGAATTCTTAACCTTGAATCTGACATGGCTTTACCGGTTCTTATTTATGAAGATAATGACATGCTTCGCGAAAGCATTTGCACCATGGTTGAGTTAGATCAACAATTTGAAGTGGTTGGTTCATATAATAACGTACTGCTTGCCAATCAACAGGTAACCGAACACCACCCCAAGGTAATATTAATGGATATTGATATGCCCAGCCGCACCGGCATCGAAGCAGTTAAACGGCTTCGCGGTTCGGGTATTTCCGTACCCATCATTATGCTTACTGTGTTTGATGATACGCAACACGTATTTGACGCAATCTGCGCAGGAGCTTCCGGGTATCTATTGAAAAAACATATCTCATCTAAACTGTTTGATGCCATGGATGAAGTGTTGCATGGAGGGGCGCCCATGTCACCTTCCATTGCCCACATGGTTATCGCATCCATGCAAAAGCCTGTTGCCGTTAATCCGTATAAGCTAACCGCTCGCGAGCAGGAAATACTTACCTCCCTTGCAAAAGGCAATAGTTACAAAATGATGGCGGTTGAGTTTTCAGTAACCGTAGATACCATTCGCGCACACATTAAAAAGGTGTATGAAAAATTGCATGTGCATTCTCAAACCGAAGCTGTTTCTAAAGCGCTGAACGAAAAGTTAGTATAGGTTTCTATT
The DNA here is from genome assembly GCA_963787095.1 of uncultured Cytophagales bacterium. GTDB lineage: Bacteria > Bacteroidota > Bacteroidia > Cytophagales > Cyclobacteriaceae > ELB16-189. The sequence goes on from CAWBCB010000099.1 coordinate 4,687, forward strand.
CATAAACCATCCCTATCACACCCAACTTGTATTACATGATTATGTAATACCCTTACACTTTCTTATTGCTGATTTTTAGGTGCCAGAAAAAACACATCTGCACTATGAAAACCTTTTTGCTGACATTCGCCTTTTTAGTATTCTTTCTGATTCAACTTACTGCGCAAGTTACCTTCAATAAGGTTCCTGTAGTAGGTATGCCAAGCACTCCACAGGAACTGGCAAAAGGCGATTTCAATAATGATGGCCGAATTGATTTTGTAAGTGTGAATTTTAATGCGCTCGCTAATCAGCAAGTAACTATTTTGTTAAACTCGGGCTCGGGGACCTTTGCCGGTGCAAACAAAAGAAATTTTGCCTCGGCAACTAATCCTACCGATGTGGCCGTAGGTGACTTTAATGAGGATGGTAATTTAGATGTAGTTACGTGTAGCCAATCCAATGATAACTTCTCATTACTTCTGGGCGATGGAGCCGGAAATCTTGCCGCCCCGGTAAACTTTGCAACCGGAGACTTGCCACAAGGAATTGCCGTGGGCGACATGAACAAGGATAATAACCTGGATGTGCTTGTGAGCAATCGGGGAACACCCGATGATGTTTACATCTACTTTGGGGATGGTGCCGGAAATTTCTCGGCCCCAACAATTATTGCTATCACTAATGTATGGGACATTGCTGTAGCCGATTTTAATGGAGATACAAATTTAGATTTTGCAGTTGTAATAGCGGGCACGGTTCAGATTTGGCTCAATAATGGAACAGGAATGAGCTACACTGCAGGAACAACTATTACAGGATTTAATACGGTTGAAGATATACTTGCCGCCAATCTTGATGATGATGGTGATATCGATATCATTGCCGGTGGAGCGTATACACTAAACGATGGCACTGGTAGTTTTAGTGCGCGGATAATATTACCTCAAACTGGCAATGAATATACCGTAGGGGATATAAACAAAGATGGCCATCCAGATATAATCGCAAATGACAATAGTCAAAATACAACGAATGCCAGAGTCTTCATTGGCGATGGGCTGGGTAATTTTATTCTCCTGGCTAAATTTGAAAGCAATTCATTTTTTAATGGGGTTGAAATAGCCGATGTTAACAATGACTCAAATCCTGATGTTGTTGGAATTGGATCCTGGGGTGGAGTACCTTATGCTGATGTTCTTTTAGGGGATGGCACTGGTTACTTTACAAACGCACCCGTCAAATATCCGACTGTAACCGATCCACGCGATCTTGTAAAGGGCGATTTTAATGAAGATGGCAAAATCGATATTGCCATCACGTATGCCAGTAACATTGTTTCAATTTATTTGGGCGAGGACAATGGCCGCTTTGCAAAGACACCCACTAACTACGCCACAGGCGCTTTACCACAATATATTTTAGCAATTGATTATAATAAAGATAACCATCTTGATTTGGTAACCCTTAACTGGACCGGGGCAAGTGTAACAATTCTTACCGGAGCAGGAGATGGTACATTTAATCTGCTAACTACAATTCCGGTTACTGCACTTGTCTGGTAGCCGAATGACTGTGGCCGATTTTAACAATGATACATTTATAGACATTGCTGTATCAGGCTACACAAATAATTTAATTAGCATCCTTGCGGGAACAGGAAGTGGATTCAGTACACCCACCACCATCCCTACTTCACAAAATATTTCTGAAATTAAAGCGGCAGACTTTACCGGAGACGGCAACCAGGACATTATTGCCAGTTTTAATAACATAAACCGAATGGTTCTCTTTACAGGTAATGGGTCCGGTGGCTTTACGGAAGGGGCTACACAATATGTTCAAAATGGAAGTTTCTTTCTGGTAGATGATATGAACGGAGATAACAAACCCGATGTAATTACATTTTCAATCAGCGCGGGTGATGATTATTTTATTAACGATGGCTCAGGAAACTTTACCGGCACAGCCATGGCAGTATCGCTTGGTGGATTTCCGTGGGGTTATGATGATATGAATGGGGATGGCATAAAAGATTTGATTGTCGGATCGCAGGGGACTAACACGTCAAGCCCAGGACAAATTGTTGTATTCCGCGGAACGGTGGGTGGCATTTCCAATTCTGTGTTGATCGATAAAGATTACTCAGGTGGTAATCGCTTTGTACTTCATGATGTGAATGGCGATTCAAAGCAAGATATTATTGCCACTTCAAATAATCTCTATGAAGATTACTTTGGTGTTTTAATAAATACTTCGGGTCCTCCACCCTGTTCGCCACCAGTAATAACATCCATAACCCAATCAACTACTTCTTGTCTTGGCCAACCAATCCAATTTTTTGTCTCTGCATCGGGAACAACGCCTTTCACTTATCAATGGAAAAAAAATTCGGTTGATATACCCAGCGAAACTTCCGCATCGCTTGAATTAATTAACCCAACAAACTCGGATGTTGGTACATACAGTTGCACAATTACAAATGCATGTGGCACCATAACAAGTTCAAATATTACACTAACCTTGGTAGCCAAACCAAATGCACCAATAGGCACCGGTGCCGGCAGTTGCACTGCAGCGAGCGTTGTGCTTAATGCATCGGGTGGAACCAATGGAAATTACCGATGGTATAAAGATAGTTTTGATCCTGATGGCGATCCTATTATTGAAATTATCCCTGGTGCGATAAACAGTACGTTCACAACACCCGTATTAAATAACTCAACCAACTACTATGTTTCAATTGCAAATGGATCATGCGAAAGCAATTTAGTTCCGGTTGTGGCAACCATTGGCGGGGCAGCATGTTCAAATCAGCCACCCGTTATTGCAGCCACTTCAACCAATATTGCCATTGGAGGCCTAGTTACTATTGATCTTTCTTTGCTTGTGACGGATGCTGATAACAACCTGGACCTGACTTCATTTGAAATACTAGCTTTACCATCAAGTGGTGCAATGGCATCTATTGCTAATGGAATTCTCACCATAGACTATTTGGGCAATTCATTTACGGGTATTGATCAACTTACCATTCAGGTTTGCGATTTGTTGGGTGCATGTGCACAACAAGTGGTAGAGATTGAAGTAACTGGAGAACTGGAAATTGAAGTCTTTAATGCAATCTCCCCAAATAATGATGGCCAAAATGATACTTTCATTATTGCAAACATCGATGTGTTTCCAGAAACACGGAAAAACACAGTCACCATATTCAATCGCTGGGGCAGCAAAGTATTTGAAGTTGATGATTACAACAACACAACAAACGTTTTTAAAGGGATTAATGAAAATGGTAACGAACTTCCTTCGGGTACTTATTTTTATAAGATAAAATATCATAGCCCCCAGTCGGTGTCAAGAAAAACATCAGGCTACCTCGTGTTAAAGCGGTAAAATTCCTTACCTCCGATCATCGCATTCAACTTTTGTTTCAAAAGTAGTTATTCACTAAATTGTTGAAAACTTTCCTTTTTGAAAAAGAGTATTCTTTTCCTGATTCTTATCCTTTCAATTTCAACATTATCTGCTCAAGATAATGTAATTGACAGCTTGCAAAAAATTGTTGCACTACAGCGGCATGACACTACTGAAATAAATGTTATGCTTATGCTCGCGTATGAATTCATCCGAAAAGACTTAAATAAGGTGAACGCATATTCACATGAAGTAATAAGATTAGCACGAATCAAAAAGGCAATTGCTCAAGAGGGAAGTGGTTATTTCTATTTGGTTACGTCTCACCAAAACAGTGGAAATCTTGACAGTGCTCTTTATTATCTCGATTTGTTAGGAGAACATTCAAAAGCTAATCCTACTTATAAGAAAATGGAAGCCAACTATAATCAAGCAGCAGGCTTGTATTATAAAAATATAGGGCAACCAAAAAAGGCATTGACTTATATGATAAAGAACATTGCCTTAGTAAATCCGGAAAGTGAAAATCAAGCGGGTCTTCTGCTAAATATTGGAAACATTTATTATAGTCTTAGTGACTATAATAAAGCTATGAGTTATCACTTGCAATCACTTCGTTTGTTTGAAAAGTTAGGATCACAACGTGGGCAGTCATTTTGTTTGCAAAGCCTCGGCAACGAATTTCTGGGATTAAAGCAATACGAAAAGGCTAAGGGATATTTCGAACGGTCTCTTAAAATAAAAGAAGACATGAAAGACAATCGCGGCATTATCAGCACCTCAACAAGTTTAGGCGATGTTTATAAAGAGTTTAAACAGTATACTCTTTCAGAAAAGTATTATAAGCAGGCATTGCATTTAGCCGAAGAAATGAAAATAATTTCGGAAGAAGCGCGATGTCATTTTCAGCTTAGTCTGCTCTACAAACAAATGGGCGACAACCAAAAGGCCTATACGGAAACAAGCACAGCCTTAAAATTAGCAAGACAGTCGGGCGATAGCACAATGAGTGCTAAAATAAGTGGCAACTTAATGGCTTTGAAATTTGAGGAACAAAAAGAGAAAGGAATTGAGACAACACTAATCAGCAACTTAAATACTATCGTTAATTCCGGTGACAGAAGTGGAGAAGCATTGGAGTACTCCCGGCTTAGTGATTATTATGCTTCCAGAAATCAATTCGACAAAGCCTTCTTTTACTTACAGAAACATGAAGCGCTAAAAGATAGTATTGAAGGTTCTGAAGTTTTGATTCAATTGAAAAATCTGGAAGAACAATATCAAAGTGATAAAAAACAGCGTGAGATCGAACTTCTCAAAAAAGATCAGGAACTTCAAGCCCTTGCCCTTAGTAGAGAGCGAACTAACGTGATCCTTATTGCCTTTGCTCTTATCTCTGTTGTACTCATCAGCATCTTATTAGTAAATCGTTACCGCATCATGAATCGAGCCAATCGAGAACTTGAACTAGAAAAAGTACGCAATCATATTGCGCGCGATTTACATGATGATATTGGCTCAACCCTTTCCAGTATTAACATCATGAGCCAACTGGCTATGGCTGGAGATACCAAAGAGAATCTTAGTAAAATTGCCTTGCACTCCTCTCAAATGATGGAGAACATGAGTGACATCGTTTGGTCTATCAATCCAAAAAATGATACACTGGAACAAGTGGTTTTAAAAATGAAAGAATTTGCCTTTGAGATTTTAGAGCCCAAAGAAATCACGCACTCATTTCAAGTTGATAGTAACCTCAGCCAATTAAAATTGGATGTCGAAAAACGAAAAAATCTTTTTTTGATTTTCAAGGAGGCTATAAATAATGCAGCCAAATATAGCGAAGGAAGTAATGTATCCATTTCGCTCTCCACAAAGAAGAATAAAGTTCTACTTTCTATAAATGATAATGGAAAGGGCTTTAATGAAGAGTCTGTGAAGCGGGGAAACGGATTAATAAACATGAAAGAGCGAGCTGCATCCATGGGAGGAAAACTTTCTCAACATAGCACACCAGGAAACGGAACAGAAATACACCTTGAAATACCCATCACATGATTAGGGTATTTTACCAGAATGAGCAAATAAGAAATTTTGCATAAGGATAAATACATGGCTTTATCAATATTACTTTTTGAGGACAATCAATTGCTACGTGAAAGTATTAGTGGCATGATTTCACTTAAGGAAGGATTACAACTTTCGGGAGCTTACGAGAATGTGCTGACGGTTAAGGAAAAAGTTGAATCTCTTCATCCTGATCTCATCCTGATGGATATTGATATGCCTGGCATGAGTGGCATTGATGCCGTTCGAGAAATAAGACTATCCAATAACCAGGTACCCATTATCATGCTTACCGTATTTGATGACAACACGCATGTATTTGACGCCTTGCGTGCCGGAGCTTCTGGTTATTTATTAAAAAAACATATCTCCACAAAATTATTCGATGCCATTCAAGAAGTGCTGGAAGGTGGAGCCCCGATGAGCCCCAGCATTGCCCGCATGGTACTGGCATCCATGCAGCAAAAACCGGTGGCGGAAAACATCTACCAACTTACAACCCGCGAAACTGAAATCCTTGCCTCACTCAGTAAAGGCAACAGTTACAAACTGATTGCTTCTGATATGCAAATCAGCATTGACACCGTTCGCACACACATCAAGAAAATTTATGAAAAACTTCAGGTTCATTCACAGACGGAGGCGGTGAGCAAGGCGATTCATGAGAAGTTAGTTTGAGAACGAGGCATACTGAGACAGCATATTTCTATTTAACTCAAATTGAACATGAAAAGAGTAAGTCTTCTACTTATAGTAACAGTGTATTCATTAATATCATTTTCACAATCGGTTAAACATGAAGGTACTCATCCGCCCGACAGTGCAGTGCTTTTGCTGTTGAAAGCGTATGGCGAATCGTTTACTGATAATCAAACTGTAGCAGGTCGTGACCAAAAGCGTAAGCCTCTTGTTTCGTCTGCTTACTTCTATCACGGAATGGATGGAGCACCCATTGGCTTAGAAGGATTAACCAAAAGACAAACTAAGAATGACTTCAAAGTATTTGCCGACTCCGTTTACGATGAAGTGTTATATCAATATGAAAACACGGCTGTGTTAATATTCAAAGAATGGCAACATCTCACCGATAAGGGTGTAGAAAAGGAAAACATCAATTCGGTCCTAATTTTATTAGGCAAAGAAAATGGAGCCTGGAAAGTTCTGGCTGACATCATTGGGCAAAAACCAAAAGCTGTGAGTGTAAGGAAGCCATGAAAACAAATCAAATTTTCCTGTTCATCTTTTGGACATTTCTGATCTTAGTCTCGGCTTACTTTTATTATGACAATGCAGTTGTTTATTTATTTGGCTACCGCAATGAGCGATTTGCTGATAATCAATTTTGGTTTATTGCACATATGCTGGGAGCAACCTGTTCGTTGTTTTTAGGTCCAATTCAATTTTGGAAATCCATCCGAAACAAATACTTAAAATACCATCGGCTGGCTGGAAAGATTTATATCATCGGAACACTTGTCGCTGCCATATCCGCATTCCGTCTTGCCTTTACTTTTGCTTGTGTGGGCTGTCGGTTTTCACTGGTGCCGTTGTCACTCCTACTTTTCATCACCACTGCTATGGCCTGGTACGCCATCAAACAAAAAAATATTATTGCACACAAACAGTTCATGGTACGCAGTTACACCTGTGCGCTGGCGTTTGTGTTTGTGCGACTGTATCAAGTTATCCCGATGAACTCATTGCTTGGCGTCATCGAAGATCAGAATGTACGAGGAGTTGTAATCGAGTGGATGTTTTCCTTCATGCCGATTATATTGGTAGAGATTTTTATGATCTGGATACCGTCATTAAAAAGAAAGAAAGTATAGGCTTGTAACTACCGGTAAAATAACCCTCACATCATCATGTGATTTCCTACTACTTTTATTCTGATGAGATTTGAGATATGAAAAAAACTGTTTTCTTACTTTCTTTCATAACACTTGCCTTTACTGCCTCGGCTCAAATTACTAGCACCTTCGATACGGATGCCGATGGCTGGACAGCCTCACATATTGGTGCAACGGCAGCTACCTCCACGCATCAGGGAGCAGGTGGAAACCCCGGAGGATACCTTTCCGTTGCCCCACCCACATCAGGGGGTACCGTAAACACCAGCTTTACGTGGTATTGGAATGCACCCTCTAAATTTTTTGGCAATTTCGATTTGTCTTTTGGCTCCAACTTTAAAGTTGACTTACAACAGTCTGTGGCTGGAACGGATAACACACAAAGCGACATTATAATATATAGTGGAGGTAACAGCATTCATTTTAATTTTCCAACTAAACCTGCCGTAAGTCCGGCATGGACAAGCTACAACATTGCACTGGATGAAACGGCTGGCTGGCGATGGAATTCAGTAGGTGGAGCGTTAGCACTGAAGCCCCAGATAAAAATTGTTCTGGCCAACATCACGGGTATTCGCATACGATGTAAGTACATTAACAGCGCTGGCTACACCAGCGGCATTGATAATGTTACAATTGAATCGCGCACGCTGGCGGCAAGTCCATCCATCAATTCATTCTTACCTGCTTCTGCATTGCCTGGAGAAACTGTGACCATAACCGGTTCTAACTTTAACTCCACAGTAAACAATAACATAGTCTACTTTGGAAAAGTAAGAGCCACTGTTGTATCTGCAAGCTCAACACAACTTGCAGTAGCTGTGCCACCCGCAGCCACACTTGCACCTATTTCGGTTATCAATTCATCAAGCGGTCTGGTAGCGGTTTCATCATTAGATTTCCTTCCGCTAACCGTAGCCGATCCTGATCTCATCGGACACCTGCTTCCCGGTTCCTTTAGCGACAATGCAATTGTGCCTTACGGGGATTTTAACGACAATGGTTTAGCCGGGGGGGCCATGGGCGATATTGATGGCGATGGACTTTTGGATATTGTTGCATTCGAGGATCCAGGCAAGTTTGCGATCTTTTTAAACCAAGGCCAGACGGGCGTATTAACGTCAACTTCATTCTCTTCTAAAATTGAAATTCCTTCCGGTGAACTCGGTCAGGGAAATTCAAATGGAACAATACTACATGATTTTGATAATGATGGTAAAATAGATATTGCTACTTACTTCAGAGGAGCAAGCCCACAACTTACTGGTGGGTTTGCAATAAGCAGAAACATCAGCACACCGGGTAACATCTTATTTGAACCAGCTGAGCAGTTTTATAATGTTGGAATTTTCTGTTCGGGTTTGGATGCAGTTGACCTAGATGGCGATGGTCTATTGGACTTTCTGATTAATTCTAGTGGCTTATACTACGCCCAAAATATTAGCACACCAGGCAATATCGAGTTTGCCAGTGCGCGCTTCTTAAATGCGTCAGGAGGAGCTGTGTCCACTAAAGATTTGAATGGAGACGGTAAACCAGAAATCATGGTTGTGGGAACTGGTTTTAATTTACTGGAAAATACTTCTGCACCCGGTAATATTCAGTTCGCTGCACCGGTTAATTTTCCTGGCAGCGCAGTGAGTGGAATTACACTAGCTGATTTGGATAGTGACAACAAATCTGACATTTTATACTACAGAATTAATGGTTTTAACGATTATGATCTCGTAGTTAAAAAAAATATTCATTCATCAGGGGCATTAACAACAGCCTCATTCGATACTGATATTATTTTGTCAAAAGTTAACCGCGCATATTCACAACGGGTAGCCGATTTAAATGGAGATGGTAAACCTGATATTTTGATTGCTTTAAATAGCGGAAGCACGGGGTATGGTTTTGGTGCATTTGAAAACCGAACGGAGCCCGGCACACTTAATACATCTTCATTCTATCCGCTTATTGAATATGAAGAAACTTCAAACGGTGTTTTTGCTATTCCACTTATTGGAGATTTAAATGGAGACTTGCTACCCGATGTAGTTGGTTTTGCCAGTAGTGATGGTGATGAACATGGATTGATACTCTACACCAATCAAACAACTTCAGCACCCAATATTTCTGTAAATACTGTTTCACCGCTTGCTGCACCCGTAGGAAGTACCGTTACGATAACCGGAAATAAATTCTCATCAGACATCACCAAAAATACGGTCTGGTTTGGTGCGGTAAAAGCAAATGTACTTAGCGCCAGCAAAAACGAAATTAAGGTTACCGTTCCAGCGGGTGCCAGTTACGAACGGGTAAGTGTAACCCGCAATAACAGAACCTCTCGCTATCATTTACCCTTTGCCACTACCTTTTCGCTGGGTGTTAGTTTTGATGCAACTTCCTTTGGCCCTCCGGTAAGTTTTCCAGTTACTGGTGCTGACTATGATGTTGAAGCCGCTGACCTGAATGGAGACGGTAAACCTGAACTCATTGTTGAATCTCGTGTAGTGACTGGAATCATACGCAACTACGCATGGTCGTTCGAAAATGTCCATTCCACAGGAGCTATCTCTACAGGCTCATTTATTATCAAAGACACTACCAATGAATCTGCGCTTAACCTTCGAATGGTTGACCTGGATGAGGATGATAAGCCAGATATATTGTCTCAGACCGCACTTTTCAGAAATACTACCACCCCAGCTGACATTCTTTTTGATGACAATGTAAACGGAGCTTCGGGGTTAAATCAAAATTGGGCTGACTTTGATTTAGATGGAAAAACGGATGTAATTGCTGCCAACACAGGTGGTGCTTCCCTGTTGGTTTATCGAAATATTTCTAAACCCGGTCCCTTTCGAACGGGAGCGTTTGCTACTTTTAATCCTTCTATTGGATTGACCAAATCATCCACGAATGGAGGAACTGCCGTTGGAGATTTTGACAATGATGGACAGGTTGAATTTGCCAGCACCAATCCAGCAACAGACAATATGCGGGTGTGGCGTAACACCGGTGGGTTTCCTTTAAGTGCTTCACAATTTTCCATAGTTGGAGACTTTGCTACGGGTGATAACCCCGGACGAATTTACACGGGCGATTTTGATCGCGATGGAAAACTTGATCTTTTACTTTATCATGGCGCTGGAACTACCACTACACTCCTTACAATATTTCATAACACCAGTACCTTAGGTAATATCAGTTTTACTAGAATTGATTTAACAAACCCCAGTGCCACCACTGTAGCAACAGTGGCTGACTTAGATGGTGATGGTAAGCCAGAAATCATTACCACCAGCGAAAGCGGAAACCGATTTTCTATTTTTAAAAACATTCACACTACGGGTCTACTTACGGCAGCTTCGTTTGGGGCGCCATTTAATACAACAGTTACTGCTCCACGCGGCATTACAACCGGAGATTTAAATCTGGACGGTAAACCAGAAATCATTATTACTCGTGCGGCAGGTTTACTTGTTGTGTATGAAAATCTTGTTCCAAGTGTATCCATTAATATAACCACTCAACCCTCCTTCACATATGCTTGTGAAAATACAACCGCCACATTTTCGGTTGATGCTTCGGGTACTACCAACATTACATATCGTTGGCAAAAATATGACGGCTCTACTTTTACTGACCTAACCGATGGTGCCGGTTATGCCGGAACGGCTACCAAAACTCTTTCTATCAACACCAGTATAACAGGCTTTGGAGGAAACGGAGAATATCAATGTCGGATTAATGGCGATCTAGCACCCGAAGTTTTTTCTAACAGTGCTCAACTAACAATCAATGGGCTTCCTTCTCCACCCGATGTGGTTGGTGCAACCGGATGCTCTAGTCCTGCTGCTGTTACATTGACTGCAACCGGTGGTAGCGATGGAGATTATAGTTGGTATGATTCCGAAACAGGTGGAATTGCGCTGAGTACCAATGGAAGTTTTACTACCCCACCCCTTGCCACCACAACAACCTACTATGTTTCTTTAAAAGATACCTTTTGTGAAAGTGTGCGAGTGCCCGTTGTCGCTTCTATAAATATTTTATCACAACCAATAATTACTGCCAATCAACCTGTCGTTAACGGGAGTGTCACAACGTGCTCTACAACAAATCTTACGCTAAGTGCTCCTGTAGGCTTTTCATCATATAATTGGTCGAACGGAGAAACTACACAACAAATCATAATCAATGCGAGTGGTTCTTATTCCATTACGGTAACGGATACGGGCGGATGTGTAAGCCCTGTATCAAATACCATCGTGGTAACGATCATTCCTGCACCTTGCAACAATCAACCTCCTGTTATTAGCACTACGCCACTCACAACCGTTATTGGTTCAACTTTTACGATCAATTTACTTGATCTGATTTCAGATGCCGATAACAATTTGGTTTCTGTATCCATTGTGCAACAACCCACGAGTACCGCAACCGCAAGCATAACTAATAATGTACTTGAGATTAAGTATGCCGGATTAGGATTTACCGGCATAGATCAATTAACTATACAAGCGTGCGATCTATTTAACGAATGTGTGCAACAGCAATTAAGTATTACGGTAGTAGGTGAAATTGAAATCTTCAATGCAGTTTCGCCTAATAATGATGGACTCAATGACTCCTTCACCATCCAATACATTGACTTAATTCCAGAAACACAAAACAACACTGTTACGATCTATAATCGCTGGGGAAGCAAAGTCTTTGAAGTGTCTAATTACAATAACACCGATCATGTCTTTAAAGGATTGAATGACAATGGAAATGAACTACCATCAGGGACGTACTTCTACAGGATTGTATTTACCCGCACCAATCTGGGCAACTCAGAAAAAGAAAGAACAGGCTACCTGATTTTAAAGCGGTAAGGCATAATTAACCATCCATTCGTACTTCGTACATCAAGAATCAAAAATTCATCTCACATCATTATGTGATACCCTAGTGATTAGATTTTAATGAGATTTGAGTATGAAATCTCTTAGCCAATTCATCCAAGGCATACGATTACTTTTAGAGATTCCACGCCATGTATCGAAATGCACTCCGGTATGCAGGCAAGTGGCCACTTAAAAAAACAATTATTAAGTATGAAAAATCTATCCCTACTCCTGTTCAGCCTTGCTTCCATTTCAGCCTTTGCACAGCAAGATCCGTTGTATTCTCAATACATGCTTAATCCCCTGCTCATAAATCCTGCCTATGCTGGATTAAACAATAACTTCAATGCCATGGTGGGTTATCGAACACAGTGGACTGGGCTAGAGGGACAACCACAGACCATTAATGCGAGTGCTCATACTTCATTGGTCAATAACAAAGTGGGGGCTGGCATCTTATTTACCAATGACAAGATTGGAAATGCGAGCAACACGGAAGCGAGTGCAACCTTTGCTTATAAATTAAATTTCGAGCAGAGTACATTTAGCTTTGGGATGCAAGCCGGTATACAAAATTTTCGCACAGACTACAGCTCACTTAATATTCTTGATCCGGGCGATAATGCGTTCACAGGTGGTGAGCGTGGTTCGCGAATTAATATGGGTGTGGGCGTTGTTCTTAAAAGTGAAAAATATTTTATTGGATTCTCCATACCCCGATTGTTGCCTTCAACCTTTAAAAACGGAGGCCAGGAATTTGATTTATACAATCAGCATTTTTACTTGATGGGTGCTTATGTTTATTATCTAAACGAAAACATTCGATTTAAACCTACCGTATTATTACGTGGAGTGAAGGGTGCACCTGCCTCCGTAGATATTGCTTTTAATGCCAATTTTAATGCCATGCATACAGTAGGAATTTTTACCCGGAACCTTAACACGTATGGTGTTCTGCTTCAAACTTTGCT
>CAWBCB010000100.1:0-23069 GCA_963787095.1 uncultured Cytophagales bacterium
CGCCATATTGCTCATTTTTGAAAAAGAAGAATGAGCCCGCTGATAAATTATTTCACTCGGGCGATGAACCGCTCCCTTTTCCAAAAAATACAATCCCATATCACCATCTCCATAAAAAATATGCGAGGTGTCTATCCAATGATGTCGTAAAAATTGGGTTGCAGCTCTACCTAAATTTGTGTCAGGAAATTGTGTTACGTGCGCAGCTTGAATACCAAAGTAAGCTAATGAAATAGCAACGTTTGCTTCACCGCCTCCAAAAAGAAAATCCAAACTTGTGGCTTGCGAATAAGTGGCGTTAGCCGGTGGCGACAATCGCATCATCACCTCGCCAAAGGTTACTATCTTCTTTGTTTTTATACTTTCCATGCTAATAGTTTATGAAAATCATATTCTTCTGGTGATGGTAGCATTGGTACTTTGTCATAATCCTCTGCTGTAAGAAAATGTAGATTTTGGAAACAGAGTCTGGAAATCTCGGCTTCCATATCCACTAACCGTGGTTGAATTTTACCGTTCTTATCTTCAATGTCAGAAAGATAGAGAGGCGAGATGTCTCCATTTGAATTGGTGGTTACAATACAACCCGTCATGCCTGCATCGAAAAGTTTTTTTACTCCAACACCTAACAACGTGCATAGCGTCAGATCAAACCCAATCGGACGGCAGCACCTAAGTTCATATCCAAGTTCTACAGGTCTGCTTTTAATTTTAATGTCCAGACTTTTTAATTTTTCCTGAACCAATACATTAAATATTGTTGACTTGCTTACATTCCCAAGTTCAGGATGTCCATGATCATCATACGTAAAAAGAATACCACTTTCTTTCAATTCATTGTTCATCAAGAATATGAAATACACCTTCACTTACTAACGCAACTCCGTAATGGATTCCCAGAATTCTTCTTTTGATCATTGACGATATGACCAGGTTGATAATTTTATCCAGCGTTGGTTTGGTTTTCGAAAACATTTCCGGAATAATCATCATTGGAAAATGGCAAGCCGAAGCAATACCAAAAGCCAAATGACCAGCCGATCTTCCCATGGTAGAAATGATAAACCAATTCTGACTGGTGCGGGCATCTTCATACACGGTATTTCCAATTCTTACACCTTCATCCTTCGCACTATGAAAGCCAAATGTTGGATTACGATCTGGTAATGGCAGGTCATTGTCAATCGTTTTAGGAACATGAATATTCCGAACATCCAGATTATTGCTCTTCAAAAATTTGGAAAGTCGATTGGCGGTGCTGGCCGTATCATCCCCACCAATTGTTACCAGAAGCTTTACATTATAATCAACAAAGAACTTGATATTAAATTCGTGATCTTTTGGTTTATACCTACCCATAATCAGGGTAGAACCTCCCCGGCTAAAAATTCGATCGGCATGATCAAAGTTGAATTCCTTGATCTGCGGATCGTTTGAAAATATTCCCTTGTATCCTTCATGTACACCAATAACCCGATAGCCATCCTTCAAAAATATTTTAGCTACCGAACTAATAACAGCGTTAATTCCTGGTGCAGGACCGCCACCACAAATAATGGCAACTGATTTAAAAGCTGCTGGGGAACTCATAACGGACAAGTTAATTTGGCATTTCTATTGAATCACTAAGAGAACGCAAGTCCCCCATTAATATCTACGTTATTACCAGTTAAAAATGAAGACTCATCACTTGCAAGGTATGCTACCAAGTCCGCTACTTCTTCAGCTTTTCCTTCTCTTCTAAGCGGTGTAGCTGCAGCCACATTTTGTCGCACCTGATCTTTTGTAAAATCATCGTGAAATTTTGTGGCAATCAATCCGGGATTTACAGCATTGATCCTGATGCCTTGCGGTCCAAATTCTTTTGCCCAGTTTCTGGTCAAGGTCATGATCGCTCCCTTTGATGCAGCATACATGGCTGACCCTTGTCCTCCGCCATCCCGGCCTGCTTGTGAAGCAAGGTTTACGATTGCTCCCCCTTTAACCATCAATGGTTTGAATGCTTTTGTCACGAACACGGTTCCTTTGAAATTAACATTCATGACCATTTCGTAAAATTCTTCATCAATTTCCTCAATGGTTTTTCTGGCAAACAATCCACCCGCATTGTTGACTAAAATATCAACACGCTCACCAAAGGCTTCTTTCGTTTTCGCAACCAGATTATCAATGTCTGACTGCTTCGTAACGTCAGCACACACAGCGATAGCCTCGCCTCCCACTTCCTTAATGGCCGCCAACGTAGCTTTGCTGTCCGCTTCGCTGCTAAAATAATTAACAACTACCTTGGCACCTTCTTTGGCCAGCTTTATACTAATGGCTCGACCTATATCTCTGGCTCCACCTGTTACAACTGCTACTTTCCCCTTCAGCTTCATTTCTTATTAAGTTAATTTCCAGATACAAATTATGTTCTTGCTTGAACGTTGATTCTAGATTTAAATCCCCAATGCTTGTCCCCCACCTACCTGGATGGTTTCAGCAGTTAAAAAGGATGAATCCTTCCCGGCCAGGAATGAAACAACAGAAGCCACTTCTTCAGGTTGCCCTAATCTTCCTAACAAAATATTATTCTTCCATGAAGCAAATACTTCTGGTTTTGTCTCCTTGATCTGCGCATGAAATGGAGTGTCAATAGTACCCGGTGATACAGCATTTACTCTGATTCCGTATTCAGCTAAATCCTTTGCCAATGCTCGTGTAATAGCATGAACCCCTGCTTTAGAAGTACCATAAATTCCAGCTCCAGGCCCTCCTGCATTCCATCCTGCATTTGAAGTATAATTGATGATGGAAGCGTTTTCACCTTTCTTAAGATAAGGGTATCGCTGCTCTTGAAGCAAAGAAAACTGAATCCAGATTGAGTGCCATTACATTTCTATAAAACTCAGTTGTCATTTCTTCAAACCTTGATCGGCCACCTAATCCCCCGGCATTATTTACCAGCACATCAATTCTACCATACTTTTCTCCTATTGCTTTAATATTGGAAGTTACAGCCTCTTCGTTTGTTACGTCAAAACCATAATACTCAGCGGTAATTCCCAGCTTTGTAAGCTCTTCTACTCGCTGTGCTCCTGCTTCGTCTTCAATTCCGTTTAAAACAACAGTATATCCATCTTGTACCTAGTCTTTTTGCTACCTCAAAACCTATACCTCCTGTTGCACCTGTTACGACTGCTACTTTTCCTTTTAATTTCATTTTTCTTAGTTTAAGTGTTAATAATGATTTTTGGTGTAATTAATTTTTAGGTTGTACTAGTTCAATTTTTGGGCATAGTATCCAAACACTGGCTAACGCAATGATTGCCAGCCCCGCACCTATTACAAAGGCAGGCGTGTAGTTGCCACCCATTGTCAACCATGGAACTAAATAGGTTAAACCAGCTGCAGCAAGCTTTGCCGCCATACCTGCAAAACCTGAAAGTGTTCCAACGGTTTTTCCACTGAACATATCACTTGGCAATGTTTGAACATTCCCTATTGCTGTTTGAAAACCAAATAAAATAACCGCCATAATCAATACTGCAGTTATCGGTTCTCCCGGATTGGCCATTGCCATTAGTGCCGGTAGCATGATGAGGCATCCTATTGTGATTACTGTTTTTCTGGTTTTGTTAACATTCCAACCAGCTTTCATCCGATTTTGCGCAAACAATCCTCCAAACCAGGCACCCAACATCGCACCTACATAAGGCACCCAACCGTAAATTCCAATCGACTTTACATCCATGCCATATACTTCAGATAAATAAATTGGAATCCAAAAAACAAACAACCACCAAATGGGATCAATCGCAGCGGAAGCAATTATTACCCCCCAACTTTGTTTGTGCAATAGTAATTTTCCTGTCGTTGGATTGTAGGACGTATCATTGTCATCGTCATTTTTACTTTGATTGTCTTGCCCACTCAAAATATATTGACGCTCTTCCTCAGTGATCCAGGGGTGTTTCTTTGGTGGAGATTTCACCAAATACATCCAGGGGAGTAACCAAAGAAATCCGGCTACTCCAATCAGGATAAAAATCATTTGCCAGTTAAAATGCACGGCAAGGAAAGCAATCAGCGGAATAGAAATAATACCACCAATCGCAGCGCCTGAGTTGAACAACCCTTGCGCTAATGCTCGTTCTTTTGTTGGAAACCATTCTGCATTTCCTTTTGCAGCTCCTGGCCAGTTTCCTGCTTCAGCAACGCCAAGTACAGAGCGGAAGATGGCAAACGACAAGAATGATTTTGCAACTGCATGCAAAGCCGTAGCTACTGACCAAACACTGATCGACAATGCGAAACCCAACCGTGTTCCTATCTTGTCAAATATTTTTCCAAAAATGGCCTGACCAAATGCATAGGAAAAAACGAAAATGATTGAGATGTACGAATAGATCTCTTTTCGTTCGTCACTGGTTTTATCAGGATACAACTGCTCTGAAATTTCCGGCCACAGAACGTTAATCGATTGTCTATCGATATAATTTATGATTGTAGCCAAGGCTATTAATCCAATGACCCACCATCTCAATCCTTTAATTTTCATAGCCCAGGTTTGTTGGTTCTAATGATCTTACTTCTTTCCAAAATAGCTTACGCCCGATCCGTCAAGGAAATTCTTCACGAACCGGACTAAAGGTGTCTATCAACGTTCCTGCTTCGAGGCAAACTGCGCTGTGCACCAAATTGGGTTCGATATAAACACCATCTCCGGCATTTACTACCTGCTTAACACCGTCAATCTCAAACTCAAATTTTCCGGCTGCACAATAGGTAGCCTGTGTATGGAAGTGACTATGTGGTGACCCTACAGCACCTTTTTCAAATTTTACCAGCACCATCATGATTTGATTATCATAACCGAGCATTTTTCGGGAAACCCCGCCTCCCAATTCCTCCCACTCCATTGTATTGGCAAGGATGTACTTCTCACTTGATCGTTTCATGTTCTTATTTTTCCGTTCTATTAAATAATTTATAAGCTCCTGTCCATTCTAATTTCTCATTACCTATTTCGACTACATGCTTGGCACTTGCATCTGAATTATTATTCGCAATTGAGAAATAGTCCACTTTACCATTCACATGTTCAATTTTTACGACTGAATAGTTCATTGAATCATGCACAATCGAAACCTTCCTGATTGAACTATATGCATCGGTTGCAATCTCTTCTACCGGAGAGTAATTGCCATGTACTTCATATACATTTGCAAAAAGTGTATTGCCTGTGTTCGTTCTTCTTATAATAAAAACCGGTTCTCTTCTTAAATTAAAAGAAGGATCATTTGCACCTACCCGTGCAAACAAAATGCTGTCACCCGCGTGAACCGCGCCTGAAATTGTTTGAAAGTTTCCTCTGTCAAACCAGTTAAAGGAAAGTTTATCATCACTGACTAAGCCTGAGGCTTCCTTCCAAAGATGCTGATAGCCATTGTTTGTGCCCATCGGAACTAATTCTTTTGAAACCCGAAAGGCAAAACTTGTTTTCATAACATCTCCTTTGAAATAAAGCGGGAAATCATACGTATTCTTCTTTTCAGAATTTATTTTAAACAGATCCAACACAATTGGATTTGTTTGCCTTCAATGAGGACAAGCGTACGCTGCATTTTGATGCCTTCATACCCATTGGTTTCAGAGGCACTCATTACCTGATATCCTTTTGTATTGCTTTCAAATAAATACGGAGTGCCATGAAACGTATCTGCCACTTGTACACTTCCATTAAACTGCGTTTGTCCATTCACAACTACAGTATTGTGCGCAATACTTTGTTTTGCCCACGAGTTATTTTCTTTCAGATATCCGCCACCATCTTTCTGCTCAATATTTACCCACCGCGCTGCGCCATAATCCTGAAACACTTCCTTGCCGTTATTGTACATTGAAAAAGAAAGTTTATCAAAATGACCATGGCCCATTCCATGTTTTGAATATTTCATCACCAATGTCAAATCCTGATTCGGCTCTCTGCTTCGAAGAATTCCAATTGCTCCTTCATCGCCATTGGCACCATCACTCAATTGGATACTTTTTTTTATGAAGGGCTTTTCTAATCCTTTTGAAATTCCTTCTGCAACTGACAATCCTGCCACATCCAACGAGACACGCTGCTGAAGTTTTGCGACAGAAAGCAACGATGGATCTTTTGTTCCAAAGTAATAAGCAACCCCTACTGCCGAAATCAACTCACGCGATAAATAGGACATACCTTTCGCTGCATCATTGATTGGGAAAAACTCACCATTTGAATCTGTTTGGTTCAACAAGGCATATACAGCTTTAATCAGAACTCCATTTTTGTATTTGAATATCTCTTGCTTCGGTCTTGTGTTGGCCAATGCTTGCGCAAATAGCAAAAAGGGATACATGGCATACCGCTGGTAATAAGGTCCCTCGGTATAATATCCATCGGGTGAAAAACTGTGATCAATTTGTGCTAAAAATCCCTTTGCTCCATCTGAATAAATTGTTGCCCCATCATTGTCCTTCCCTCCTATCTTCACAAGTTCATCGGGTATTCCATACAATGCACGCGTGACCAATTCCTCATCGTTCATAACAAGGCCAATCATTCCCACCGCAGCATTTCCCCACGTACTATGATTATGTATTCTGTTGAAGAATTGTGGTGTCTCAATAGAAAGGAAATCCGCCAGGGGTCGAAAAAGATTCTTGTTTAATTTTTCTCGATCATTTTTTGGAAGCCAATCATAAATACAGTCATACGCCTGACTCACATACACCAGCCAATTAGCATCGTTTAAGCATTGCCAGAAAAATTTACCCGGAGAATAGGATCGTTTATCCGGATGGCGATCAAACGTTGGATACAATTCTGCATACGCAAACAAAACATCTTTTATCCATCGGGCATACTTCTCATCCTTACTAATTTGAAAAACAACGCCAGCCTTTTGAAGGATTAGAAAATTGTTTTTGTGTTGTTCATGGGTATAACCACCCGGCATGTCTTTCGGTATTGGAACAGCGATCGGTTGAGTCAATGCAAAATCAACTTCAGCCTTAGCATCGCGATACGTATCTTTTAATAGTGGATAGCTGATAATGCCTTTCTTCAATTGTGCAACATCATTCTTCGACAGTAGTAAAAGGGGATGCGACTGACTGTGTACCGAATTCGATAGTGTTGTGATAAACAATAGGAATATTAAAATCCGGAGAGTCATTACTTATCTGAGATTGTAATATTCTCTTGTGTATAGGTACTATTATTGGAGATAATCTTTCCAGAATTCTTCAACTGAATATTTTTAAGAACGGAAATAGGATCGCCATTCGTTAAGAATAAAGTAATGGGTGCTGAGTGTTCAAGTGTTGTTCCCTCAATCTGTAAATTCTGAACTCCATGAAATATAAATGAAGAGACCAGTTTATTTCTACTACCCTTTCCGCAGGTAAGGAGTTGTGTGTTCTTTATGGTTACCCATGGACCAAAAGTACTTTCATCTGTTCCGCCTCTGTAAATATTGGCAATAGCTCCTTGTACATTTTCAAATCGACAATTGTTAATCGTCAAGTTTTCAATATTGTAAATACCAAGATCTTCAGGCTCTTTATCGAATGAAAAAATATCACCCGTTATATTTTTAAAAGTGGAGTTCTCTACCAAAACCGAATCGGCCATGGTATGCTGCGCTATTTTAAAAAAGTCAAACGCATAGTTGATATTCATATTCACAACATCACAATCCCGAATGAAGAGCTTGTAATTCTTGTTCATTGAATATTTACTGGTGCTGATAACATGATTACCGGATTGATCTGGTGATTCAGCTCCATCCAATTTTACATTGACCAACTCAAGACTCCCTTCATTTTCAATTTTAAAGAAGCCTGCCTTGGAAGATTGAATGATTGCCCTTTCCCCTTTTAATGCTTTTATCGTTATTGGTTTATGCAACAGGACATCTTTAGTCAGTAAGTATTCGCCACCGTTTTTCAGAACAAGGATATCGCCTCCTTTAGCATTTTCCAGTGCTGTTAAAATCGTATTGGTGCCCGGCTCTACTTGAATTGATTTTCCACTACCAAAGGTCTTCGACTTTCCAACTTTTGGATAATAACTGGCACCCGTTTGTTCGAGCGTTACCGGCAACTGTACTTTTTCAAATCCAATCTTCTTTAAAAGTTTGTCGCTTGGAACTTCTAATCCATTTGCATTTTTATGAGTAGCATAGGCAACCCTCTCGAATCCAGACTTAATAGGAAGTGTCGCGTCTGCATTAATAAAATTATTCTTGAACGAAATTCCTGAAATATCATCATAGATGGTAAAGGGTTCTTTTGTGGTGTTGCTCATGAACACATTATTCGAAAAACTAGTACCAACTGGTGGTGCTGATCGCTCAGAGTCGCTGCCTGCGCATAACTGGATGTAATCACAATTCACAACAAGGTTGTTGTCAACCTTAGAATCCACTACCTGATTGTATCGGTTAATTGGAGAATTATAAATCCCATTCATAACCACTAAGGCACCTCGAAAACGAAATCCCGTAAGGCCAGATAAATAATTGTGACGTACCGTTTGGTATTCGTTGATCACACGAATCCCGCCTGTGTTCAATACACCATTTCCTAAGAAATAATTATTCTCCACCAAGGTATATTTGCCATGCCTCATCGTTAAAGTTCCTACACATTCATAAAAAACATTGCTTCTGAAAATATTACTTCCTGATTTGTTCGAAATGATTTCATGTTCACCATTACACCTATCAAAGTAATTGTTCTCAACAAGTGTATTTGAATTGGAAAGTGAATAATGGCTGGTGCCTATTCGAAGAGTTTCACCACCATTCGATCCCAGATTTTCGCGTGGACCAAAATAATTGTTTGCAATACGATGATAATTCTCTCGGCTATCTTCTGTATCCAATCGAACAGCCATCGTAACTCCTTCATTTCGTTTGTCGATCAAACTATTATATTCAAATGAATTATGTTTTCCGTAAATCGAAACCCATAGATCTGATTCAAAGCGTTCAGGATTGCTGAAATTATCAATAACGCATTGCCTGACGATGCAATGATTAGCCAATAAAGTTTTGTCCTTTCGAAATGAAATTACCTCGCCCGTTGGCGTATAACCATTCATAAAAACTAAACCTGATACAATCAGATACTCTCCTGCCAGGCTAAGATTTGATAGCCCTGAAATGATTACCTGTCCAAATTTTTCAGCAGCAAGTTCAATGGGTTTCTCTTTTGTTCCATGTGCTTCGAAAAGAATTTCAACATCCTTCCACACGCCAGAGGCCATGATAATCTTGTCACCGGGCTGAACTTTCTTTATGGCATCATTCAATTCAACTAAAGTCTTCACTTTTATTTCTGATGCCTGACCTACGCAGCTTATTCCAATCAATAGAAAAACTAACGTACTAACTATTCGATATACTACCATTTCAATGTTCTTTTTTTAATGACGCACCTCCAGTAAATAATACTTTACCTTGGCGTGAGCCCCGGCATCCAGCGTCTGAAAATAATTTCCCGCTTTAAAATAGTTTTCAAATACAGACCATTTTTGCATATGGATATTATCGTACAAAAAAGTTTCTGTGCCATTTAATGTAACCGTTAGTTTTCCATTCGATGCAATTACTTCTATCGTGAATTTTCCGAAACCAACGGATTGACTAAACGTACGACTAGAAGCATCTCGCCAGGAATCCTTTTGCAAAATTTCCAAGTCAGAGGCATTTGTATTAATGATTTCCTTTGTAATTACTTTTATCTTTTCATTCTCCCAATAAATTTTCAACACAGGGGGCGCATCGTTATCACTTGCGCCAATCAAATCGCGTTGGGTATTAGATAGCCTTCCGTGAATCTGCATGATGATTACTTTATGATATTTCCCTGAAGCATCTTTAGTAATTTCAGGAACAGCCAGAGTTCCTTTCATTTTTCCTCCTTGTGTAAAAGTCCAGTTTGTATTGTTACTACCTGGCGTTAATTGCTCTCTCAACTCTGTTCGTGAATAAGAAGTATTCGTTGTGGTTCCTCCTCCCGGGTAGGCATAGAAAACCAATGCCCCATCTGTTGAATCGTTATACATGAAGGGAAGCAACGTTTTATTGGAGGCATATTTTAAAATCTCAGGAGGATCAACTTCTGTCGGAGCGCCTACTGGCAATGTCACCTTCCAATTACTCAAATCAATTTTGGGTAGAAAATAGTCAACTCCTTCAACTGGTTTATTAACTATTTTCTGACCATTCACTGGATCGTCCCCCGAGCAACCGAGAATCATTAACAAAATCACTGCTATCATCTGATGTACTCTTAAAAGCATTATGTAATTCATTTTATCAGAACCCTCGCCTCGTCAATTTTCAAATCAATTATTTTTCTTCGATAATAGTTACGTGATCATAGCGCAGCTCACCATCCACATAATCTAATTGAATTACAATAGAAGTGCTTGTTCCTGATTCAAATGTGATTTGCTCTTGAAAATAGGCTGAAGCATTGGCTGTAGTTGGTAGATCCTTATGAACAATTTCAGCCCCTATTGTATTTGATCCTGCATCTTTACTAATAGTGACTTTACCAGTAACTCCGGCTTTTGTTACGTAGAAAAACGAAACCGTATACTTTTTCTTAGCTTCAACAGTAACGGCTTGTCTGCAAAACTGACCTGAATTGCCGAGTTTAGCTGCAGAAATACCATCTGCAGGTGTGGGGCTGCCTGATGCTGTGAAAGTACTGGAGCTGGCACTACCATATGCCCACATTTTTCTGTCAGCATCTTCAAAACTAGGATTTAAAATCGTTGGACTAAATGCCTTTTTTATAATTACCTCGGCACTCATTACGCTTGATTGTTCAAGTTTATCAGAAGCAGTCAAAGTAACTGTATAGGTTCCAACTGTTGCAAACTCATGCGTTGGGTTAACCGATGTTGAAGTTGTTCCATCTCCAAAATCCCATAAATAGTCACTGGCACTGATCGATGCGTTTAAAAAATCAACCGCTAAATATTTTATGCCCTGCTGTTTATATGAAAATGAAGCAGCGGGTGGTAATAAATCAGGAAGGGAACCTTCTTCAGGTAATGGATAATCGCATTTCGCAAAGCCCAACAAAATTGAAAGGCAAGTAGCTACTTGAATGATATATCTGTTTACTGGTTTCATATTGTTTTCGTTTTATTGTTGATAATCAAGTGCGTTAAACTCAAAAGTTCAGCGCACTTGATAGTGATAAGAAATTAGTTGTATCCTGGATTTTGCTTAATAGCTCCAAATGTTGTGGAAATTTCTGCGTTCGGAACGGGTAGTAATAAGTCTGTGGTTGTAAATGTAAAATCTCCTTCAGGGGTCTCACCAAATGCTGCCATTACTGTAGTTGCTACATCAAACCGGATTAGGTCATACAAGCGGTGGTTTTCAAAAGCTAACTCTATTCTGCGCTCATGTAATAACATATCTTTATTAAGAGATCCTGAACCATCAGTCGGCAGCGTACTCATACCAGCGCGAACGCGCACTTTATTGTATGCACCTATTGCGTCAATGTTAGAAGTTGCAGGAGCTGTACCCAAAATTGCTTCAGCATGCATCAACAATACATCGGCCCACCGCAACACAATCCAATCGTTTCCAGATTGGGTTGCATTACTTGAATTTGATATGAATTTCCCCACTTCGTTAGGATTTGCCGGACTCACCAAAACTGCTTTGCGTTTTACGTCCGCGGGATCTAATACACTAAGGAAATCGGCTGTTATATAATTTAAGCCCCTATTTGTTCCCGCACCTGTCATTTCCCGGGAAAAACTTTGGCTATACAAAGCATTGTCTCCAATGTACTGCACACCAAAAACAATCTCCTTGTTCCTTTCCACATAAAAGACATCCCTGTAATTTGTCATTAAGCTATACTCTGTACTCGTAACCAGTACATCCAATATAGTTTTTGCACTTGCATAGTCTTTTCGTGTTAAATACACTTTCGCCAACAAAGCTTGCGCGGCACCAGTTGTAGCACGTCCTTCTGCGGTTGCGGCACGGTTAGGTAATTTATCTTTTGCCAATACGAGATCAGAAATAATAAAATCCATGATTTCCGTCTCAGTAGATCTGGCTAAAGATATTGCTTCGGTGGGCGACAAAACCTTGTCAGCAAGTGGAACTCCGCCAAATGCCCTTACCAGATTAAAGTAAGCCCATGCTCGGATAAATTTTGCTTCGCCTTCATAAATAGATTTTTTTGTTGCATCTGTTACTAACTCGAGATTTCCCAAGACCAGGTTAGCTCTGAAAATAACATTGTAATTGTTACTCCAATATGCGGCAACCACTGCGTTGGTACTTTGCACATTCATGTGTACAAAGTCACCCCAAACACCCTCTCCTTTATTTGCTGTCGTATTATCAGATCTCATTTCAGTTAGAGCATATTCAAACATTGGAATTGGTCTCAATCCATCATAAATGGCGATTACACCAGCCTCAACTGATTTTGCATCTTCAAAAAAAACATCCGATGATATCGATGATATAGGAGCCAAATCCAATTTATCTTCACACGATGTGTGAAAGAGTATCACCATCAGTAGAATTGTTATTTTTTTAATAGTATTCATTTTCTAAAAATTTAGAATTCTAAATTGACACCAATAGAATATGTTTTATACAAAGGAGCTGCGCCACGCTGATATCCGTATAATGTGGGATCGCTGTTTGTTACGCCCGTTGTCTCAAATATTCCCTCCGGGTTATACCCGATATAATCAGATGCCATCACATACAATAAATTTTGAGCTGACACGTACACCCGAGCGTTTCTAATACCTGTTTTTCCAAGTTTAGCTTTTGAAAAACTGTATCCTAAATTCAAGTTTCGCAACGCCAGATAAGAGGCATCCATAATGATTTGATCAGTATAGATTTTTTGCTGTATGAATGCAGCATCTGGAAAGCTGGAAGTAACCAATTGGCTGCTTGCAAAATGGTTCTCCATGTATTGGGGATCCATGTTTCTTACTTTAGCCCCCAACGCTGATTGAAACATGAAACTCAAATCAAAGCTCTTGTACTTGATATTGTTTGTCAGACTAAGAATAACCTTAGGATAAGGATTTCCAAGAATAGTTTTATCCTGAGAATCTGGGCCGCCATCAATTACCCCATCTCCATTTAAATCTCTAACATATACGTCTCTTGGCTTAGCTCCAATGGGATAAAATGGGTCAGTAATAAATTCTGAGGGAATATCTTTTTTATATACATATCCATAAAAAGAACTAATGGGTTGTCCCTCGCGAGCAATCCATTCAGAGGCCCGTTTGGAATCAATCACACTCACTTGATTGTTTGATCCTGGGAAACTTATCAACGTATTTTTGTTTCGTGTTACTGTGGCACTGCTGCTCCATGAAAAGTCTCCGACTAAAATATTCCTGGAAGTAAGCTCTACTTCAAATCCCTTATTTTCCACTTCACCTAAATTTATCAATGCCTGAGTAAAGCCCGTGCTGGATGGAACAGGTCTATTTAACAACAAGTCTTGACTCCTCCGGTTGTAGTAATCAAAAGACATGGCAAGTTTTCCACCAAAAAGCTCAACATCAAGTCCGGGATTGAACTCTACCAGTTTTTCCCATCCAAGATCTGGGCTTGCAATATTTGACTGGTTATATCCACCAGGAGTAACTACTCCATTTAACACTGCGGAAACAGGTAGCATTAAACCTTGAGAAGCATAACGACCAATCCCGGAATTACTACCACTAAAGCCATAGCTAAACCTTGCCTTTGCAAAGGTGATGAGATTGCTCTCTGGAATAAAATTTTCTTCTGTAATCACCCATCCAATTGAAGCTGCGGGAAAGAGACCATACTTGGTGTTCTTTCCAAATTTTGAACTTCCATCTGATCTTGCGCTTAATGAAACCAAATATTTATCACTGTAGGCATAGTTTATCCGACCAAGAACAGAAACCAAAGCCTCCTCCTGTCGAAAGGTAGTTGCAGCGCCTGCAGCAGAGTTGAAAATAGTCTCCACATAATCAGTTTCATACCCAGAACTTTGAGCAATACTGGTTCCTTCAATGCCCCAATGTTCATAACCAAATCCACCCACTGCACTCAATTCGTGCTTGTCAAATTTCTTTTGATAAGACAATGTCGCTTCAGTAACAGTATGTAATGTTCCAGTAGTAGTATGTAAAGCATTTGCACCACCATAGCCTGCGTTAGTTGCCTGGCGTCCCTGATAATTTCTTCGCTCCTGATATCGGTAATCTCCACCGAAACTGATCTTGGCAGTAAGTCCATCAAGTAATTTAAAGCCAAGGTATGCGTTGAAAAAAATCTTGGTTTCATAACGCACATCTTTTTCCTCCATAACTTTTGCGTAGTTATTTTGATCGCTTGTAGTACTAATGGTTGTTCCACCACTTGCTAATGGAATATTATTTTCCAAATCGTAATTGTCGAACATGGTCTCTACCGCGTAGTCACCTACTGTACCACTTGAAAAATTCTTCCAGGTTGATGCCTTTGGACCAATGCCATTGATAAAGGGAAGTACATCATCAGTTACGTAAAGTGGCAGCCAGGAAGATTGACGAATGGCAGCTTCCAATCCAATTGGAAAAACCCGTTGTTTACTAAAAGATGGGTTTACCATAATCCCAAAATCCACACGGTCATTGATTTTTGTATCCAGGTTTAACCGTAAATTAATTTTCTCAAAACCATCTGTCGCGAGTACACCTTCATCATTAACATAATTGCCTGAAGCTCTGAATTTAGTTTTGTCAGTGCCTCCAGAGGCCGATATTGAATGGCTTTGAATCATTCCACCATCCATCATCACATCCTCCCAATCAGTTTCTGTACCCAATCTTTTGATAAAATCCATTTTTGGAGTTAGCACGCCTCCATTGTTTTCCTTTACAAAATCAGCCCATTCATCTATGGTAGGGCGCAAACCTTTTACAACAGGAGTCTTGTATCCCATATACATATTATAACTAAGTCGAGTCTGGCCATCACCCTTGCCCTTCTTGGTAGTAATCATGATTACTCCGTTGGCACCACGTGAACCGTAAATAGCTACTGAAGAAGCATCCTTTAAAACCTCTACCGATGCCACATCATTCATATCAATACTTGATAAATAATCACTCCCAACCACAATTCCATCCACAACAACCAACGGTGAAGAGGAGCCTGTGATTGATCCAACACCTCTTACATAAATTGTAGGGGCACCACCGGCAACAGGGTTAGTTTGTTGAATTGTTACACCTGCAAGCTGACCATTCAAAGCGTCATCAATTCTGGACAAGGGTATTTGGTCAAGCCCCTCGTTCGTCACCTGTGCAACCGATCCTGTGAGATGACTCTTCTTTTGAGTTCCATAACCAACCACAACCACTTCTGAAAGTGTTTGTACATCTTCATTCATTACAAGATCAACGGTTGACCTGCCATTAATTGCTACTTCTGTTGTTTCCATTCCAATGAATGAAAAAACCAGTAATCATTTGCATTGGCTTCAAGTGCTATAGCGACCTTCGGCATCTGAAACAGTTCCGACAGTTGTACCTTTAATAAGGATCGAAACTCCAGGAAGATTTGTCTTGTCAGCCATCGAAACTTTTGCCTGTCACTTGTACTTTGTTCTGAGCCTGCACATTTATTGTCATAAATGCCACCAGAACAATTTGCCAAAATGCAGCAACTAAACGCCTTTGTTGGGTAGTATTATTCTTCATATTTCGTTTTAATGTGTTAGTAATTTTTTTAACTCCTTTGGGCAGGTAAGTAGGAGCAGACTATGGATTTTTTTCTAAATCCGCTATCTTTGAGGATAGCATGTGACCAATGACTTATTCGGAGCTTTTTGCGAGGAACCGATTTGTCAATCCTGCCAATGGGTTAGCTCTTAGCTAATCCATTTTTTTTAATCTTTTCTTTTTTTCTTCATTAATCTCAAAGTTTGGTTTTTTGAAAGTTAAGTAGGTCATCTAAGTGGTTTCTCATGGATGCTTTTGCTTTATCAGCATCTTGATTTTCAATATGTTCTAAAATTTCATAATGCTCTCTAAGTGCAGAAATGGGCTTATCGCCTGAACACACTTTATTCTTGGTGAAGAATGATAAGATGTCTGGAGTGACAATCATCATGAGGGACATTAAAACAGAATTCTTGGTGGCTTCAACAATTTTAAGATGAAACATCAAATCCTCCTCCATGGACGGTTTTCCATCAACAACAGCCGTCTCATAAGCTGATAATGCTTTTCGGATTGCGATAAGGTCATCCTCAGATCTTCTTGTTGCTGCAAAGTATGCTGAGTTGGTTTCAAGAAGCACACGAGTTTCAACTAAAGAGTCAAAATCATTTCCATTTAATTGAAGCACATCTGTGATCAAACCTTCAAGTGCTATTATGCCCAAGCCAGAAACTACCGTTCCGCTTTGAGGAAGGGTCTTTAAGATTCCATAAAATTCCAGCTTTCTAATAGCGTCTCGAACATAGGTGCGCCCAACACCAAAACGCTCACTCATCATTCGCTCAGAAGGAAGTCGATCTCCGGCTTTAAGTTGCCCAGAAGATATAAGCTCCCGAATCTGCCGAATGATATTATCAACCGGAGTCTCTACCACAATTTCCTTAAAATTCGTTAAAAAGTCTGTTCTCATAAAATTGGTTGACCAATTAATTGGTTGACCAAATATTAGCAAACGATTGCAGAGCACCAAATCAAAGTGAATTTTTTTTAAAAAATGATCCCTAATAGGGTCCAAATTCAAGATTTTACCTTCTGCTTATCTCACTTTGACTTGATCATTAGTGGTTTGGCGAACGAAAGAATTCACAGAGTCATCTCACTTTAACAAGGTCATCATGGTCACCGGCAAGACATAGAAATTCTCGTTGCCCTTGATTCAATTTTAATACAATTAATAATTGTTAAGTCCACTGTTGAATAACGCCAACGAAGGTTGGAGCGGCTTACGTGAAGCAGGCACCAACAAGAGAAATTTTTTATTGGTTAGTTAATTTCACGATTTTCATTTCTCTTGCAAACGAAAGCAGCCCACATGGTTGGAGTAGGCTCGATTAGGTACTATGAAGACAATGATGATTACCCCTGAAGGGTTAGAGAAGTTAAAAGCTGAGTTAGATCACCTCTGGCGGGTGGAGCGGCCCGACACCACGCAAAAAGTTAACTGGGCTGCAAGCCTTGGCGATCGTTCTGAAAACGCAGATTATCATTACAATAAAAAACGGCTCAGGGAGCTTGACAAGCGTATACTTTATTTACGTAAATGCATTGATGACTTGAAAGTGGTAAGCTATTCTCCCTTCCAGGAAGGCAAAGTGATGTTTGGGGCTTGGGTGGAAATTGAAAATGATAAACGCCTGAAAAAACGGTTGCGCATTGTAGGGGGTGAAGAACTTATTGGGTCAACAGATTATATTTCTATGGACTCGCCCATGGCACTTGCACTTTTGAAAAAAGAAGTGGGTGATGAAGCTATTGTAAAAACGGCCACCAACCAATTTATTTGGCGCATCACCAAAATTGAATATCAGAAATGAAGTTTCATGACCCGTAAAACAATATGAATTTGCGGAATGCCACTACCTAAAAAAATTTAAACACGACTACATGTTGGCAATAGCCATAGTACACTATTACTATCTTTTAGAGATTAGCCTGGTCATCAGTTAAAAAAAAGGGTGCCACATATGTGACACCCCACCCAAACAAAAAACAACCCTTACTGTGTTTTGCCAAAAAAATGATACCAAGTATAAACTGCACCTTTAGTAATACATGGCTCATCTCGTCAACAACATATGTTTCTTCCGATACTCCATAGGAGTAATTCCTTTAATTTGTTTGAACTGACGCGCTATATTTTTACTATTTGTCAATCCCATATCTAATGCTATCTCAGAAATATTCATATCAGACTCTAGAAGCTTTTGAGTAAATTTATTAATGCGCTGATTATAGATGTATTCATACACGGGATACCCCGTAGTCATAATAAATCTTTTTTCAAGTGACCTTCGCGAAAGCGGAACTTCCCGAAGAACATGATCAACATTTAAATTTTTGTCAAGATTTCCGTGAATGTACTTCAAGGCAGTAACTATGCATTTGTCTTTGCTGGCAAAAACATCGCTTGAACAACGAGAAATTACTTGTGTTGCTTTATGAATAATGTCAGGTGCCGAGTAGGTTTTTGTTTCAATCATCTGCTCCATTAACTGAGCAGCTTCATAACCACACCTTTCAGAATCCAATTCAATACTTGACAAGGAAGGGTCAGAAAGATTACATATGGCCTCATCGTTATCAACTCCCAAAACAGCAACTTCATCAGGAATGTGAATGCCGGCATGCCTGGCTGCTTCCGCAATATGATATCCTTGATTATCATCGCAGGTCATGATGGCAATAGGCTTTGGAAGCGAATTCAACCATTCGCTTAATGCGGATGGTTTATAATACCATAAATCCGCTGAGTGTGATTCTTTGCTTTCGAATGAGTGGACCTCATATTCAGCTTCTTTTAGTCGGTTTTTAAATCCTTCTGCTCGCTCACGCGACCACACAATGTCGTTAAATCCATAGAAAGCAAAATTCTTAAATCCTTTCTTTAAAAAATATTCAGCCCCCAACCGTCCTGTATCGCGATAAGCTCCTGTAATGTTAGGAATGTTGGTAAATCGCTCTTTAAAATCCTGAGCTATTACCGGAATTTTTGCCTGCCGAAATTTTTTAACCTCATCACTGTTATAAAACTGACCTATGATGCCATTAGCTTTCCATTCTTTAGCCCATTTTATGATACCATCAATACCTATCTTTTCACGATAATACGTTGGCATCTTACAGAATGTCCAAGGACCATGATCTTTTGAATAACGAGTAATACCTTTGAGCAGATTTTTACCATACTCTTCTGAAAAGTCGCTTAACAAAATAACCTTAATCATAATCTTGTATTAATTTAGGTTGATACTAAGTTTAGTTTTTCGTCATTTTATAATTCAAGCAAAACATTGTAAGCATTATTAAAATTAAAGTAAGAGTGCTGATTTATTATTTGTAGCATACTGAAGCAGTGCTGTCTTTTTAAGTTTTTGAAAAAGGACTTCGCTGTCTGCCTTAGTAAGAGCCTTCAAAGGCCTCCTTACTGGTCCGCAGTCTACCCCGATATAACGCATAATCTCTTTGCCTACACTAATACCATTATAGGGCGCCATGATTTGATAGATCGCATCAGCTTCTTTTTCAAGCGTTGAAGTAGTTGCTTTGTCTCTTTGAATATGTGCGTTAAGCATTTTTTGATACAATCCATTCATGTAGTTGTATGTACTGCCTACGTAGTGCCTGTTGCCGGCTGCATAAAGCATCATGAAGGCTTCGTCAGATCCCCAGTATAATGAATGGTTTTCTTTTGCCGAATGAAGACAATGTTGATACTCCACCACATCATTAGAGCTATTTTTCAACCCTGCGAAATTAGGAATCCGACTAGAAGCCATTTCGAGAAAACTGCTGATGGGAAAGTCAACGTCAGTAAGAGCTGGTATGTTGTAGTAATAGAATGAGGTATTCGGAGCTGCCGAAGCTACATATTGACATTGCTCAACAAGATCCTCAAGAGTTTTTGGACGAAAATAAAAAGTTGACACCATGGCAATACCATCCACACCCTGCTCTTCGGCATGACTGGCCATTTGCGCTGCTTCATTAAGATTACAACTGCCAACATGCACGAAAATCTTAAAATTTAAATGATCAGTTTGTTTCCTCTGCGATATCCAAGCTTCGGTAAGTTGCAGCCGTTCCTGCAAACTAAGAGACATACACTCTCCGGTTGAACCATTGAGGAAAATACCCTGTGCACCCGTATTGATGCAGTGCTCAAATAAAGCTGGAATCTTACTATAATCAATGGCTCCGTCTGCAAACATGGGAGTGAAAACGGCATTCAGAATTTCGACATGGGGTGATTTCACGAACACTTATTTTAATGGTTTTTCAAATAAAAATATCATTCAGAAGGCTCACTAAAGTTGAGTAACCTCATGTTAGACATCAATGGAGTACATTATTGAATAGATGTATAAAATTCTGATGCTTATGGTAGTGTTTAACTTGAGCCCGCTTAACTTTGCATAGGATTATATTGATAACTTCCAGAAGCACATGAATATCCAGGACTATTCAACTGACCACCGTTACAGTGTAATTCCAAAGAGCGTTCAAAAACGCATAGCAAAAGATCCGTTGTGCCAGAATTTGTTTTTAACAGAGATTGGATATAAAGACAATACTCTTTTTCATCCATATACAAAGAGTAAAGCAAACAACCATTATTTATTGGTGTATGTAGCAAAGGGTGAGGGCACTTACTATGTTAACAGAAAATTACATCAAGTAACGGAAAATGATTTTTTTGTTTTACCTATCGTTCATGCCCATGCTTTGCATTCATCAATTACAAATCCATGGAGTATTTACTGGGCTTATTTTTCCGGAAGCCAGGCTGCTAATATTGCACAACATTTAATGGGCAAGAAGTATGCGCCTAGAAAGGCAAAACCTTTGGTGGGGAGGATAGCGCAATTTAACGACATTCTTCATCACCTTGAGTTAATGGAGAATCTGGAGAATCTGGTTTATGCCAATAGTCGATTTTATAGTTTTCTCTGTTCATTCAGGCTCATGGTGCTGTCCAACCGAAAATATGGAAGAAAGGATGGTGTTGTTCAGAGTATGGATTATATGCGCGAAAACATTAACCGTGTTATTGCCCTTGAAAGTCTTGCCGCGGTGGCTGGTTTATCAGTGTCTCATTATTGTGCCTTGTTTAAACAGAAAACAATGCAAACGCCTATGCAGCTATTTACTTCCATGAAAATACAGCGTGCTTGCCAACTTTTACAAAATAAAAATCAATCCATCAAAGCAGTGGCTTATGCTTTGGGTTTTTTTGATCAATATCATTTCTCAAAAGTATTTAAGCAAATAATGGGTATCGCACCTAAGAGTTTTCGGGATAACGGTGCGCATGTAAATGACTACACTATAAAAACGTAGCGTATTTTAATTCCATAACGAAATCTTTATTTGCCGCACCTACCGATGGGATATAATCCTCTTATTTAAATTATAAACTCAGCGGATTCAATAATCCTACTTAAACATTTTCGCATTTTGAGATATTTTGTTTCTAAAAGAGCGTATGCATGATTGAAAAGAGGGTTAATTTGGGGTTGAAAAATCTGCATTACTTATAAATGGATTTAATAGCTTAATAATCCTCACATGGTCATTAACATGAAACATGCGTGCCCACTAAAAAAATATATTAAACTATGAAACAAAGCACGCTTATCGTTCTTCTTATCTTTTTAATTTTTTCCGTCATTTCGTTTCTTACCAACATACTCGGTCCATTAATACCCGACATCATTGATAGTTTTGAACTGAGCATTGGGTTGGCCGGGTTTCTGCCATTTTCTTTTTTTGTGGCCTATGGTATAATGTCTGTTCCATCTGGTGTTCTGATTGAAAAGTACTCTGAGAAAGTGGTGTTAATTGCGGGTTTTTTATTAGCTATGATAGCAGCCTTGCTGTTTGCCATCTTTCCAACATTTGAAATTGCTCTGCTGTCTCTTTTTTCAATCGGCATTGGTATGGCTGTATTACAGGTGGTGATAAATCCATTACTTCGTCAGGCAGGTGGGGAAGAACATTTTGCTTTCAATTCAGTGTTTGCGAATTTCTTTTTTGGAGCGGCCTCCTTTTTAAGCCCTCTGCTGTATAGCTCGATGGTGAGTACTATTCATAGTAAGAGTACTCACCCAATTATATTACTCTTCAATAAGCTTGTTTCGCCTGAATTAAAATGGGTTTCTCTCTATTGGGTTTTTGCTGCAACCTGCTTAATAATGGTTGGTCTTATCGCTTTCATTAAATTTCCAAAAGTAGAATTGAATGCCAATGAAAAAATAGAAACAGGGACTTCTTTTCGCGAATTACTCAGGAATAGAAATGTAATTCTCTTCTTTTTTGGAATATTTGCTTATGTAGGCACTGAACAAGGTATTGCCAACTGGATGTCAAAGTTTCTTCAGCTTTATCACGGTATTGATCCTGCCACAGGTGGAGCCTCAACGATTTCATATTTCTGGGGCCTGATCACTGTGGGGTGCTTTTTAGGGTTACTCCTATTAAAATTATTTGATAGCCGGCATATATTGATCGTTTTTGCAATGGGTGCAATCATAACCCTCACCATTGCAATATCCGGTAGTACAAGTGTTGCCTTAATTGCTTTTCCATTAACTGGCTTCTTTATTTCCATCATGTGGTCCATTATTTTTTCTTTGGGAATGAACTCTGTTCCGCACCATCACGGAACGCTCTCCGGAATATTGTGCACAGGTATTGTAGGTGGAGCCATTGTTCCTCTCATCATTGCGGGTGTTGCGGAGTTGATTGGTTTAAAGCTTGCCATGGTTACTTTATTTATTACCCTGGGCTACATACTAAGTATTGGTATCTGGGCAAAACCACTGGTCAATAATGCAACAATCAAAAATTGGAAAGAACTATTTAAGGCAAAAATTTGAAACCAAATCAATTGAAAGAATACTTTGCCGATAATTGATCTCTCAAGTCTTTTGCAACTTGCACGGATGGGTTCAATTTCTCTCAGCCGCTAAGAGCCATTAGCAGTGGAATAAACAACAGTGCTACAGTTTTTCTAAAGGATATTTATCAGCCTTAATTGATAAAAATATTTCGCTCAGAAAAAGAAATGCTGATCCTTTACATATCTACAGGAATCATGGGTATACTATCAATAGTAACAAGCATTGCTATGATTGGTGTTAAAAGCATTTTAGATTTATGGTGGAAGCCGGCCGGAATTTTTCAGGTGGAATGTTTGGATTATTCTTGTTGGGCATGATAAGCAGAAGTACCGGAACTTCATCTGAATTTGGTGGTTGTGGTCGGAACACTCACTATTTTTCTTTTGCGGAAT
>CAWBCB010000101.1:0-17699 GCA_963787095.1 uncultured Cytophagales bacterium
GCACGGACAAATGGCCACGGTATTTGCAAAGTTAATCATTGATGAAAAAGATTATGGTGTAAGTGCATTTGTTGTTCCCTTGCGGGATAAAAAAGGAAATGTTCTACCGGGTGTTAAAATAAAAGACTGTGGCCGAAAGATGGGGTTGAATGGAGTTGACAACGGAGTAATTTATTTTAATCACGTTGTAATTCCTGTAGAGAACATGCTTGATCGGTTTGCTTCGGTCAATGCTGAAGGAAAATTTGAAAGCCCTATTGCCAGTGACAACCGAAGATTTTTTACCATGCTTGGAACATTGGTTGGTGGCCGCATTGGCATTCCGAGATCAGGAAACGCTGCCTCAAAATCAGGATTAACCATAGCGATTCGCTATGGCGATCAGCGCAGACAATTTGGACCAGAAGGCGGTAGTGAAGTTCCGATCTTAAATTATAGAACTCATCAACGCAGGTTAATGCCTTTGCTTGCGAATACGTATGCATTGCATTTTTCACTTCAGTATCTGACCAATCGTTTTCTAAATCGAAAAGAAGAAGACATGCAAGAGATAGAAGCGTTGGCAGCCGGATTAAAATCTTTTGCTACCTGGAACACTACCCGCACCTTGCAAGAATGCCGTGAGGCCTGTGGTGGTAAAGGCTATCTATCAGAAAATAGAATTGAAGTACTCAAAAATGATACAGATGTATACACCACGTTTGAAGGAGATAATACGGTGTTGATGCAATTGGTTGCAAAAAGCAGGCTTACTGAATTCAGGCAAGAGTTTAGTAACATGAACGTGTTTACTATTTTGAATTATCTGACTGATCAGGCCAAAACAACAATTACTGAATTGAATCCTATTATCGTTCGCAATACGGATGAAACCCATTTATTGGATTCAGAATTTCAATTGGATGCTTTCAAGTACAGAGAGCGAGATATTCTTACATCCGCTGCCAAGCGAATAAAAAGACATATCGATAGTGGCATGGATTCGTTTGATGCATTTAATGTTTGTCAACAACATTTGGTGCAGGTTGGATTTGCATACATCGAGCGAATTATTTTGGAGAAGTTTATTGAACAAGTAGAAGTCACCAAGGATGCCGGATGCAAAGCGGTGCTTAAAAAATTATGCGACTTGTTTGCGCTTTCGCAGATTGAAAAAAATAAGGGCTGGTATCTGGAACAAGGCTATATGGAAGGAGTTAAAACCAAAGCAATTCGCAAACTAGTGAATCAATTATGTTGGGACATACGACAAGATGCGGTTCCGTTAACCGATGCGTTTAATATTCCTGATGCATGCTTGAGTGCTCCGATTGCAGTAAGCAAGAACTAAATCATTCAATAACTATTCTAACCGATTGTCTCCAGTACCCTTTGGTCACCTGCAGGATGTAAATACCGGGAGCTACAGATTGTGAAGTTAAGGTTGTTGATGATTGATCAGATTGCAACTGAATAGGAATTGTTTGCCCTACCGAATTAATAAGTCGGATATTATTAAGGGTAATTTCAAACCCTGTTGAAACTGTGAACGTGCCAGAAGATGGATTAGGATAAACTTTCAACTGAAATTCACTACCCAACTCTACTCTTTTTGCAGGAGAGTATGAATATTGTTTATCGAAGTCGGTTTGTTTTAACCGATAATAGGAAACTCCATCGAACGGAAGCCCATCGGTTGTTTCATAATCGGTTCTAAAATTTCTTGTACCGGCCCCCTTTACCAGGGTAACATCTTGCCATGTTTCTCCATCTTGCGATCGTTGAATTGTAAAAAAATCATTGTTTAACTCCGATGCGGTGCTCCACGTTAACTTAACTTCTGATTGTTGCGCCATTGCTTCAAAACTGATTAACTGAATTGGCAGTGGTAATGCGAAGTTTGTATTACCGATTGTAAACCGATCGCCATTCTGAAGATTAATACCCGAGAAGGTAATAATGCCACCAGAAAATGATCCAGAAATTGGCGTAACATCATTATCAGCAAAGCCATCACCATCCCGATCAATTAATAACCTTAAGTTGCTTCCCAATGCACTGCCTTGCGTTGAACTCACATCAACAGAAATAGAAGTTGTGCCCACGTCACCCACTTCACTTACGCGCCATACTCTATTAATCCTTTCCTGTATAATTACATTATCAACGTCACTCGTGTTGCCACCAGAAAAGTTTAAGCCATTGTGTCCCCACATTAAAAATTCATTGTTTGCCAAATTATTTGGGTTCCACATCCTCACTACACCATTCCCTTTTGCATCCTTATGATTTGATCCATCACTTGCCTGACCAATGCCTGCTACTTCAAAATCATAATTGCCATTGGCCGGATTGTCCATCGTATAAACATCATTTACTGATAGCGTGACATTATACTTTGCTGAGATGTAATTATTGATTAATATCCTTTGAGCATTATTAACCACACTTGAATAAATCATAAACTCATGTATAAACCCACGCAACCCACCATTCGTTGTGGTAGCATGTCGCCCTATCCGAACATTAGGTGGCGTTAAGTTACCATCCCCATCCCCCGTTGTACTTTCCAGTGCTCCGTTATAAAACAAACTATAACTGGTTCCTTTCATGTGAGCCATTTCAATCCATTTGGTATTCGTGTTGATCGAAGTTGTTGATGCAACTCCACCAAGTCCACCACCGCTATCATCTCGCTTTTGAAATCCATAGAAACTGCCAGTAACCGGCTTTAATGACATCAATGCATTAGTTGCTGTAGTTCTATCTAGGATAAAATGACCGCTCCCATCGTTAAAACCTCCAAGTCCGGTTTGAGTGTCTTTAAATGCTAAAAAATAGGTTGCACTACTAGTGCCGGCTATTCCAAGAGCTGGGGCATCTATAAATAGATCACCAGTAAACTGAAGTGCTGGAAGGCCATTATCCTGTCCTGTGCGATAGATAGGTCTGTTACCCGCTGTAACTTGCGCTGCGTTATTCCCGTTTCCAGATTGATCATTCCATTGTGCTATTGTTCCATTGTTAACGGCTGCTGTAACTCCAACATCGGAGAATGTTCCTTTACTGGCCATCAACCAAAGTTTATTTACATTTTGGTTTCCCACACCACCAGGCCCCGTATTTCCGATAATGGTAGGATTGGTTCCTACCACTGGAAATCCTGAACAACCCCCACCCGTACAATTGATAGTAAACGAAGTGCAAATCTGATTTACTGTTGCCGAGTTTGCATAGGTTACTGTACTACCGCCCCCGTTTTGCAAGGTAGCTGTTCCTGTGCCACACAATGTTGCATTTGTGTGATCAATAATAAAATCATCGGCAGAGGTTGAGTTTGTATTGATAATTGTTGTGCTGTTTCCTGTTATTACAAAATCATCTAATGTACTTAATGTTGAGGCCGCATCTGCTTCGAGATAACCCACATTAACTAAGTATGACGACAAACTAAATGTACCTGCTGGTAGAATATGAGTGTATCCGCCCACCATCATTTCCATACCCGTTACATTTAGTGTTCCTGCAATTGTTATGTCCCCTGATTGATAAAACATAGCAATGTTTGACGAAACAAAAGGTCCGACATTTCCCAACAGGAGACCATCTGGTGACAGCGCACAAGGTCCATTATCGTTTATGTTGTTGATCGTGATGGTATGTCCACTTTGAATCACAACGTTGTTAGTCCTTCTTGGATAAACTCCTGTTGGAACGGCACCACTTGAGCCATCGGGGGTAAAAGACCAGGATGTGTTTGCTTCCCAAGCACCAGAAGCTCTGGAATAAAATGTGTTTTGCTGCAACTCTGTGTTTTCAAATGTTACAATTTGCCAGGGGGCATTAGCCGTGGAGCCTGTACCTACAGCGCGTTGTATTTGTAAATTAGTGCCACTCGTAATTTCATACGTAAACCAGTTATGTCCCGTATTGTCATCTGTCAAATAGTTAGTGCTTCCTTGTCTCCCAAAGTTCCCAGACCCAAATACGCCTGAGGAAGCAACTGCAGTAATAGCGACATTCTGTGAAACCGCTGCAGCAGCAAATGCCTGATTTCCTCGTACGACTGCAGATTGGTCAGTAAACTCAACCACGTAGGTAACGAAGTTCATTGATTCGGTGGTGCCCACGCGCGTATAAGTTACTGTGGTTGTGTTAGTCAATTCCGTTCTTGGTAAATCATAAGAATTAATATCACCACTTACTCCATGGTTACTGACTACAAAAGCTTTGGATAAATTGCTGATGGCTGGGGAGATGGTGGATGTTGTAGAAGTTGATCCTGCATTTAAGGTGGCTGTAACTTTTTTAACTATTGCTGCTTGGTATTCAATCACCTGCCAATAAGCCTCCTCCATATCAGCACCAGCTCCTCCTGTTATAAATAGTTGAAGATTAGTTGATGTTGTTAGATTCGCAGTGATTCCATCATCATTTCCATATTGAGTTCCACTTTTTCGCGCTGAAATCAAAACAAAACTTTTAGTCAAATCCACGCAATTGATGGGTACGTTTACATTGGTATTTCGTGCCACATTAGTTGTAGAACCATGCTGCACAAAAACTCCGCCTTCAAACTCAAAAACCTGCCATTTGATGGTAACAACCCCTGTGTTTCCTGTACGCTCAAAAGTTAGAGTAGTTGAATTATTGATTCTGCCGCCAATCTGAAAATTTGTGGGTGATCCATCGTTTATAGTAGATGAGAATACCAAGAACGATTGCGACATATCAATACCTGTAATCGCCACATTTGTTAGTGTACTCCCATTAGCTATCGTAGTGGTGCCCGTTTGCTTTCTATAAAACTCAGCACCGCTGGTCGAAAATGAAATAACAACAAACAATGAAATAAAAAGAGTAAAAAAATATCCAGTGATACCAAAACCTCGCATACGCATAAAATAAACTTAAAGTAATCACTCAATAACAACCCGTACGGACTGTCTCCAAAAGCCCTTATTCACTTGCAAAATATAAATGCCAGTCGCTATAAATTGTGGAGTTAATATAGTAGTCGATTGATCGGATTGCAACTGAATAGGAATCGTTTGCCCCATTGAATTAATAAGTCGGATATTATCTGGTGTAATTTCAAATCCGGTTGAAACTGTGAATCTGCCCGAAGAAGGATTCGGGTAAACCTTCAACTGAAATTCGGAACTCAACTCAACTCGCCTTATTTGGGAATAAGAATATGCCTTATCAAAATCAGTTTGCTTTAATCGATAGTAGGAAACTCCCCTGAAAGGGATTCCATCAGTTGTTTCATAATCAGCTCTGATATTTCTTGTCCCTGCACCTTTTACACTATTAACATCTTGCCATACTTCTCCATCTTGCGATCGCTGAACGGTAAAGTAATCATTGTTTAACTCCGATGCGGTGCTCCACATTAACTTAACTTCTGATTGTTGCGCCATTGCTTCAAAACTGATTAACTGAATTGGCAGTGGTAATGCGAAGTCTGTATTACCAATTGTAAACCGATCTCCATTTTGAAGATTGATTCCCGAGAAGGTAACTATGCCACCTGAAAACGACCCTGAGATGGGAGTAACATCATTATCAGCAAATCCATCCCCATCCCGATCAATCAGTAATCTTAAATTATTTCCTAAAGCACTGCCCAGTGTTGAACTCACATCAACCGAAATAGAAGTTGTACCCACATCACCCACTTCACTTATCCGCCATACTCTTTTTATTCTTTCCTGAATAATCACATTATCTACATCAGTCGTATTGCCTCCTGAGAAATTTAATCCATTATGCCCCCAGATAAGAAACTCATTATTTCCTAAATTATTTGGATTCCACATCCGAACAACGCCACTCCCTTTGGCATCTTTATGATTTGATCCATCACTCGCTTGACCAATACCTGCTACTTCAAAATCATAATTTCCATTACCGGCATTATCCATTACATAAACATCATTCGCTGAAAGAGTAAGATTGTATTTTGCAGATAAATAGTTATCTATCAAAATACGTTGTGCCGCATTTACCCGCGAATTATAAATTACCAGTTCAGTAACATCACCTTCAAATCCGGCTGTTCCTGCTGTATTTCCTCCCATATTAAATCGATGTGTGGCATGACTTGAATACGTTGAAGTGCTTGGCCTATCCAGTAACAATGTTCCATTTCTATATAGTTGTTTTCCTGTTGTGGGTTGTGCATCATAAGTGAATATTGAATATCCCGTTAAACCAGTAAGTCCGCCTACATCAAGTCTGGCATCATTTCCACAGCAATTTCCAATATCATAATATACAGTGCCCGACCATGGCAAATGATTTGAAAATCTATTGCCTTCCAAAGGATCCGTTAAATACACACTGCTGTTTTGTGTCGTGTTGTCAGCCCGAGCAACAATAAAAGAGGATGCCTGATCATTCACAAAGTTTGAAGTAGTTAAATTCAATCCAGTTCTAAGTCTGTTTGATCCATTAAAACTTATTTCGCTGAAGCCATTTAGAACCCCCGTCACACGGGTAGGTCTTTGAGCCCCAGTCTCGCTAATATCTAATGCTGAAATACCCGCTGAATTCACCCAACTATCAACACTTGATCCTGTCACAGTAAGACCATTGTCGGGCCTAAACCATAATTTTAAGGCGGATGTTCCTAACGAGCTACCCACTCCACCAGGCCCTGAGTTACCGGTAATAACAACTCCAGTTCCTACTACTGGAAATCCTGTGCATCCGCCACCTGTGCAGTTAATAGTGAACGATGTGCACACCTGATTAACCGTTGCTGAATTTGCATAAGTAATTGTACTACCTCCTCCATTTTGCAAGGTCGCTGTTCCTGTTCCACATAATGTTGCGTCCGTATGATCTATAATCAGATCATCCGCGGAAGTTGAGTTTGTATTGATAATTGTTGTACTGTTCCCTGTTATTACAAAATCATCTAATGTGCTTAATGTTGAGGCCGCATCTGCTTCCAGATAACCAACATTGACTAAGTAGGAAGCCAAACTAAATGTACCAGTTGGTAGAATATGAGTATATCCAGCTATCATCATTTCAATACCCGTTACATTTAATATTCCTGCTATAGTCATATCCCCCGTTTGATAAAACATAGCGATGTTAGAAGATATGAACGAACCCACATTTGCTAAGCCAAGTCCATCCGGTGAAACAGGGCATGATCCATTGTCACTTGTATTATTGACAGTAATGGTATGTCCATTTCGAATCACAACATTATCAGCCCGCCTTGGCAAAACTCCAACAGGTACTGCTCCACTGGATCCGTCACTTGAAAAGGACCAACTCAAGTTAGATTCCCAGGCACCACTCGCTCTCGAATAAAATGTGCG
This sequence comes from uncultured Cytophagales bacterium, assembly GCA_963787095.1. GTDB lineage: Bacteria > Bacteroidota > Bacteroidia > Cytophagales > Cyclobacteriaceae > ELB16-189. The sequence continues at coordinate 7,320 of CAWBCB010000101.1, forward strand.
CACCGTATTAAATTCTGTTCCAATGGTATAAAATATTGAACCTGTGCGCTGATTATTATACTCTGTTTGTATCCAGTTGTTGCTAAAAATTTCATTAGAAAGACGTGCATGATCCAGACCTCCACCCCAACCCTCATTGCGAGCACCTGTTGCTCGACCATCATTCCCGATATCTAAGTAAGTCTCAAGAGCACTAAATCCTGCATACGCCTCTGTATGTTCTAAGACTCCGTTTACATATACGGAGCAAGTGGTCCCATTCCAACTAAGGACGATATAGTTCCACACATTAGGAGCGAGCGTTACAATACCTTCCTCAAGACTGTGATTGTTCCCAAATCCTAAATCAAGTCCCCCTACTCCATCATCAACATAAAGCTGAATTCTATCAACAAAACTTGTTGGGCTTGAAGTATGACCATACATATACTGCGTTCCTGTAAAGCTGGATGCATAAGCCCAAATAGAAATTGTGCCTTGTCCTAATGAAATTGATGAGGAAGGTATTTGAACATAATCATTCATCCCAAAGGTTTGCCCATCTGCAATCAAGGCTGGTGATAAGTCTGTACTTCCGGTATTTGTTCCAGTTCGCGCATTTACAGTAGCATCATTAAAATCATTATGAAGCCGATACACAGCATCAAAATCTGAATTCCATACACCGGTTGTTGAAGGGTTGATTGAGATTCCACAATTTCCGTAATACATATATATAGTTGTATTAATGGAATTGCTCAAGGAAGGAATTCGAACCCAGGCAACGTACTCGCCAGTGACAGGATTATAAGATTCAATCTGGTGATTCAATATTGTCAGTCCTGCTTGATCAGCAGTAAAAATTATATCATATCCATTGATGTTCTCAACATGCCCACCATTGGCAAATGTTCTTAAATTAAGATCAGCAGTAGCACCCATAAACCTGACCAAAACCGGAAAATTAGTCAGCGGGCTCCCCCCCATTACCTGTGCTGCATTTATTGAAATCTGCTTTCCATACCCATATCCTTCCGGTTGGGAAAATCCCACAAATGACAAAGTGATTAGAAAAAATAAAATAAAAATCCTCTGCAAGTAACCCACAAGACACATTAGTTGATAGAATTAGTATTCTCCAAAGTTAAAGATAGATATTTTAAACAGGATGTTCAAATTTTGAAATCTCTGTTAAGCTAGAAATCAGTAATCTGTCTTCACTGACTTATTGAAAGGCAATTTGAATTGATAGCCGATGTCTTCATCTTTGGAATTATCTAACACATCCAGCCCATATTTTATTTTTCTTGGATCATCATACACAAAGGTTCCAAAGAGACGATCCCAAACAGAAAAGATGTTTCCAAAGTTTGTGTCTGTCCACGGGCGCTCAAAGTGATGATGAAACTTATGAACGTTGGGCGTGATGAAAATATAACTTAATGGTTTATCAATCCAGATCGGTAAATAGATGTTTGCGTGCGTGAAGTAGGTAAAGAAAACGGTACAGATTCTATAAAAGAAATAATAACCCGCAGGTGCACCTGTAACTACACTGCTCCTAGTGCAAAAACTTCGCGCATCATAAAATCACCTGGATGATGACGTGTGCCTGAGGTTGCATCCAAATGAGTGTCGCTGTGATGAATCATGTGAAACTTCCACATCCACTTTACACGGTGTAATAGAAAATGAATTAAGTATTGAGCCATTAACTCAAAGATGAGAATACACAAAAGCAATTCCACCCAGATTGGCCAGTCAAGCAAATAGGTTAATCCAAATTGATTGGATTCAATCCACACAAAAACACCTACCGTGGCAATTCCAAAAACCACATTAATAATCATAGTGGTGGTCAGAAACACAAAATTAACACCCGCATGTTTCCACTTTTTATAGTTGAAGATAAATAGCGGAAAACTTCCTTCTAAAATCCAGCAAACAAACAAGCAAATGAAAATCCACGCTGCACGTTGCCAGGTAGGCATGGTTTCAAAGAAATTCAAAAATGCTTCCATGATTCAATTTCAGATTTAAAATTCACTAATCAAATAGAGCGTTCAATCGGTCGTGTGAGGCATGTGGGGCCACCACCACCCTTTACACTGATTTCATTGCCTTCATATTCCCACACAATGCAGCCGGCTTGTTCCAATCTGTGTTTAGTTATTGGATTCCCTTTTACCATCACCACTTCACGTGGCGCAATTGCCAACACATTACAACCCATGGAATCCCACTCTGAATCTGGTACTTCAACAAATGAAAATCCTTTATCTAATAATGTGTTCCGAAATGCAATTGGCATGAGCGGTGAATATACAACTGCCAAATCTTTATCGACAGGACTTAATACCGACATTAAATGAAAAACATCAGCCGGACCTTTATAATGAGGCATGGATGCAACTAACACATCAATGCCTAATGGTTCTAAAAAATTCTTAAGCTGATTTATTCCCGCTTCGTTTGTGCGATACGTGTGCCCAACGGCAAGAGTTTTAGAATCAATCCATGCAACATCTCCACCTTCCAACGTGCCGGGTGATTTTATCTCACCTAAAATTTTTATTTTATTTTGTTCGAACGCAAGTCGCTCGGCAGCAGGTTCATTTCTTACGTTGTGCCTTTCCCATGTTGCAAATGATCATTCCAAAATCAGTTGCAATAGAAGCATCGCGACAATAAATAGAATCCATTGTAACATCTGAATTCGAAAGGTAAATGTGAAATGCTTGCTCCACTCCTGCTCAAAATCTTTTCGAACTCAACGTACTCATTTATTGATTTCGTAAGATCAGGCTTATCTAGAAAATTTAATTCCTTCCACTGATTACTTACCTTTTGTTCGCTTACAAATGCAGCTTCCGGTTTTTTTACAAAAACTGATTTTAGTTTTCCGTATTCTGAGTGACAGGTTATTCTCAAGGTGTTACTTTTCTTTTCATTTGAATCCAGGCGTAGAATGGCAAACCTGCCATCAGTAAAATAAATCCCCAATAAACTATCTCTTCTCCTGAGCCGATGATCGCCCACATGGAATAAAGAAACGCTAATACAGAAATAATCAGTTTGAAACTTGTTAATTTTTGTTGCTTGTGCTCAAGCATCACTAAAGAAATTATTGAGAATAGATATGGCAACAATACAGTTAGCGTAGTTAACAGGATCATGAAGGTAAATGTATCAGCCAGACTTCGCGTGAAGTTCATACTCATAAGAATGGAAATCAAAATGCTGGAAATTATTATGCCCATTACGGGTGTTCCGTTTTTGCTTTCCTTCGCAAAGATTGCCGGGAATATTTTGTCGCGTGCAGCAGCATACGGCATTTGACCTTGAATTAAAATCCAACCATTGAGTGCCCCAAATGTTGAGATCACTGCGCCTCCGGCTACCAAGTATCGAGCTCCTTCGCCCCAAATAGAAGCGGCAGCATCCGCAAAAGGTGCTTGCGAAAGATGAAGCTCACTTGGTGGAATTAAACCCATCACGGCAACGGTGCCTAAAAAATAAATAACAGTAGTTATTAATGTACCGATGATCGTTGCGCGCGGAATTGTCTTCTCTGGATTTTCAATATTCCCGGAAGGAATGGTGGCACTTTCTAATCCCAAAAAAGCAAAGAGAGTTAGTGTAGTAGCACTTGTAATTACCGATAGATCAGATTCCGAACTTACGTTGAATGGAATGAAGTGATCCATGTTAAGATAAAAAAGTCCACCGATAGTAATTACTAACAGAGGAGCTAATTTTAAAATGGTGGTTATCACTTGAACGATGCCAGCCTCCTTAACTCCCTTCGTATTAATCCAGGTTAAAAACCAAATAGCTGAAAGCCCTGTGCCTACTGACAAAAATGGATTGTTACTTAATGCCGGAATGAAGATGGTTAGGTAGCTCACAAATGCAACTGCAATGGCTGCGTTCGTGCACCAAACTGAAATCCAATATCCCCAGGCTACAAGGAAGCCAGCAAACTCACCCATACCATCTCGCGTATATGCGTATGGACCACCCGTTGCATTGGGTTTAAGTTTGCTAAGCCAACTAAAAACAAGTGCAAGACACAATGCCCCGGCTCCGGAAATTAACCAGCCAATTAAACTAACACCACCATAAACAGCTAAGGTTGCCGGCAACATAAACACCCCTGAGGCAATCATATTACCAACTACTAAAGAGGTAGCAGTCCAGATTCCGATTTTACCTTTGTCCGAGTGTTCCATCGGAATGTTAATTACTAATAATTAACGAAAAATCATAAGCCCGTATACGAATTTGAAAAGTTAGTTATCAATAGGCATACTTGCCATCTTAATTTTTTTCTCTTTATCGTCTGTCCATGCAAACCACAATTGATCACCTGCCTTTGTCATTTGCGGAAATCCGCTTGAGCGTGCGCCTGATGAATTGGCAACTTCCCATGGTGATTCCTTTTCACCATTTCTATGAATGATTCGAGCCTTGATGGTTGAACCTTCCATCCAACTTACCACAGCTTTATCTGCATCCAATAAAACGACATCTACCCTTCCAATAGTTTTGTCTTCATCAATCCGGATCGGAGTTTCAAAACTTTCACCCCCATTTGCGGAGAAGGCAACTTTCACTTGAGCAGTATCATTGGCAGCGGTGAACCAGGCAACCACCACATTATTTTCTATGCTCGAAATTCGTGGACCATTCACCGGGCAGCCTGCTATATTCCATTCATCTTTATGCACAGGTTGTGGAGTTGTCCATTTATTACCTAGTAATCGAACAATGGACATGTCTCTGATCTCTTCATCGGATCGATCCCGATATACAACCACCGGCCCATTGGAGGTAATAGCCGCAGTGGTTTGACAACAGTCACACGTTTTATTATCTAATTCCCATTCGCTAATTTTTTTTCCTGTGGGATCAATAACCGCGGCACGCAAACTCATAGCCCCATGATGACCGCTGTGATCGCCTGCCATCCCGATAGCTTTCGGGACCATTCCCTCCATCACTGTGTTTCTTCCATCCAGCCAGGTAACTAAAAAATTATCCCCGTAAGGGAGAATCGTTACAAACCCATGTTCGGCTTGCTTCTTGTCGTCATGAAGTACAATTGGATTATTCCACGTCTTTCCATCGGCTGATGTTACTAGTTTAACATCATACGCATATGTGCTCTCTCCACTCTTGTCTAAATAATGCGCTACATAATTTCCATTATGCGTAGTCATCATCGGGTAATCGGCCCAATTAACAAACCAGGTGTTGCCCGAAGCAATCATTGTGGGTTCAGTCCATCTGCCCCCTTCAAGTTTCGAATATTTCAACTGGCTAATGCTTTCGTGTTTTTCAATCCACGACAAGTAAACCTGGTCTTTTGAATCAGTGAATAGAAATGGCTCGGCACTGTTTGCTCCAGCTGGTGAGCTAAGAGCTGTAAGTTCAGGTTGAACCGATGCATTCTTCTTTTCTGTGCAGGCAACTACAACCAAGCAGATGAGTGCGAACAAGCCTCTATTTCTCATGGTTTACAATTTTAGAAATCAATTCTATATTTTCAGCTGAATCCCAGCTACGAAAACCAACTTCCGAAAATTCTAGTTCTCCATCAGAATTAAAAATATAAGTGGTTGGTAATGCCTGGATGTTTAACTTTTCAAAGTTATCCACCCGAACATAATGGAAACCGAATGAATGTTTTTTTTCAAATTTTTCAATCTGATCCAGATCTTCATTGCTTGCAAATAGAAAAACTACCTTGTCACTCTTAAATTTCTCCATCATAGTAGCAATGGTGGGCATCTCTTGAATACATGGCTTGCACCACGTTGCCCAAAAATTAATAAAGACTGTTTTTCCCTCGTACAAATCAAGGCTAACAGATTTTCCTGACAGATCAGTCAATGCAATACTATTCAAGGTCGAATCAGACTTTTTATCAGACGAAGTACATTGAGTGATCAGACCTATCAGAAGCAAAATATAAATGTGCTTCATTCTAATGGAGTTCTTCTTCTACCGATCCACACTTCAACATCTTATCGCCAAAGTATGGATTACGAATTGCTGCATTGTCACTTAACCAATAAGCACCCGAGTTATTAAAAGCCATTGGGCAATATTCATAGTAAGCAGTGGTGCCGCCTAATCCATACGCCTTAATGGTTTTATATAAATCTTCGGAGAAGTTTTTGAATGCGGTTCGTTGTGCTTCAATATCGGCCGATGCTTGTATGGCCTTTACGTTAGTCTTTAAACTTTGCTGATACGTCATCCAGTCATTATGGGCAGCACCCGTTACCAATGCCATATCGACACCCGCAATCGCTGTCTCAATTTTTTCTGCAGTTTGTTTTACCTTACCAGCATCAGAAGCAACAAAAGCATCCTTCATTACTACATAAGAAGTAAAAACACCCGCCAGCTGTTGCTGAAACTTTGCATCAACTTCAAATTGAGGAGGCGTTGGCGCAGCCAGTTGCTCATCCGCTACAGCAGACGGTTCATGATCCATTGCATGTTCTTCCTTTTTTGAGCCACAGCCTGTAACCAACACAAAGGTTGCTCCTGATAAAATGATTGAAATGAGAAATGATTTGATCTTCATAATTGATTTGAGTTATTGTTTATAATTTTATTTAGTTTTTATGTGTCATACTTGCATGCGGGTCAATTCCTTTTTTGAGAACCAGTTCACTATACAGCAAGTAAGCACCCGTTGCAACAACTTTATCCCCCACCTTAAGGCCATCGATTATCTCCACCGATTGAAAATTTTCGATGCCTGTTTTAACCATCCTGGGTTCAAATGTATTTTGTTCTGTTTCAATATAGACATGGGTTCCTTGCTCATTACGAATTACTGAGTTGACAGGAATCACTATAGCATGACGGGCCGAATGCTGTAAAAATACCTGTGCAGCCTGACCAGGCTTAAGTGATAAAGAGGGATTGGATATAGTTGCGCGCATCACCATCACTTGTGTGCCCGCTTTTAATTCTGGACTTAAGAAGTTTACAGTTGCTTCCCCTTGCTGCCATTCAAGACCATTAACCTGTACTTTTATCTTATCGCCCACATTCACATAGTTCACTTCGGTGGGATATAATTCAGCTTCTACCCACAGCTGACTTGTGTTTTCAATTTGATAAAGTAAGGTGCCCTCACTAACATACTGTCCCTCTTCCACCCCAATCTTTTTTATGATCCCTGAAGTTGGTGATAGAAATGAGATCCGCGATTGCAAACTTTCTGTGTCGTGCAAGTTGGTAATCTGATTTTTGGTTAGTCCGTAGAGCAATAATTTTTTTTCTGCGCTCTTTAATATGGATTCGTAATGGCTGGCCTTGCCCAATTTTTCATACTGCGATTTTGCTAACAAATATTCGCGTTCAAGGATCAATAAATTTTCACTATACACTTCATAGAGCGGCTCTCCCTTCTTTACTTCGCGTCCTGCTTCACGAAAGAATAGCTTTTCAATGCGTCCCGCAACACGGGCACTTATTATCTCTGTGAGATTTTCATTTACAACTAGCCGCGCATTAACTGGCGTTACCTGAGCCATGTCATCTTCCTTGACCACTTCCATAGAGATGTTGGCCAACCGGATTTGGGTATCTGATAACATGAGTGACGAACTGTTGGCAACATCCATCGGTTTAGCAGCATGGTTCATGCCTTCCATGGCCGTGTCCTTCGGTTGAGTGCACCCTATCAACATACTTAGTAAAATCAGAATTGAAATACTCTTCATACTAGTTAGCTGTTTTTATGAAACCTTCACTATCTACCAAATACTGTGCGTTGCCCGCCACTTCATCACCGGAAGTAAGCCCCTTTATAATTTCTGTAAATTCATCGGCACGACTTCCCGTTTCCACTTGCTTCGCTTTAAACTGTCCGCGCTCCTTAATAAACACAACCTGATTAATACCTAAATCCATCACTGCTGTTTTAGGCAACCACAAGGTTTCTTTCGTTATCGCTAGCACAGTACCTTTTACCAATTGGCCAATTAATAAATTATCTCCCTTATAGTAAGAACGGATTTTAATAAAATCCTGAGTTTGGTCAGTAAAAGGCTCAACAAAATCAATTTTGGCTTTGTTCTTCTTTCCATTGATTGACAATTCAATCGCATCATTCTTTTTTAGATTGAAAGCCTCTTCTGCCGGAATATTGAATTCAATCCAAATTGAATTGGCATTAACTACTCTAAAGAGTGTTTGACCATTACTTACATAGTTACCTTCCCTTAACAAACTACTCTCCGCTGAAATTGGATTCGATTTTGTTGATTGCTTGAACCCCGCATTCATCCCCATTCCTTCAGTAGAGCCAGGCGTTAAAGAAGTATTGAGAGGAGCTTGTGGAGCTTCTGAATTTAAAATTACGTATCCATCATACGGACTGTATATTGAAAATGTGTTTAACACTTCTTTACTTTTCTCGAGCTTTTTTATTTGATCTTCAGTGGCACCTAGTAATGTAAGTTTGCGGGTGGCTGCCTCAATCATCCATTTATTTTCAGAATCATTTTCCCACAGATAAACCAATTCGCGTTGTGCATTTATTAATTCGGGACTATACACCTCAGCAATCTTCATTCCTTTGGTCACGCGCTGATAATTATACTTTAGATAAACTTTTTCCAACCGTCCACCTATCCGCGCGGGAATCATGTAAATGTTTCGGGTGTCATACGCAACAATTCCAAGCAATTCTTTAGATAGAGTCGCTGATCGATATTCACCCTTCACTGTTTTGATGGAAGCTATTACCCTTTCATTCGGTGACTTAATCAATTTAGCCAGATCCTCTGTGATTTTAACTTCATCACCGTGCTTAGCCTTTCGTACAAGATCCATTCCGCACACCGGACAACTTCCAGGTCTATCGGATAATACCGTTGGATGCATGGGGCACGTGTAGGTCTCTGCATGATCGTGGGCGCTATCTTTAGTTGTGCAACTATAAAACACCGCCAATAGAATGAATAATGGAGAATGGAAAATGGAAAATGGATTTTTCACAACCATTGTCAATTGTACTTTATCAACTGCAAACTTATTTTTCAATTTCCTTTTCATATTGTACAATCATTGAATAGTAATTCTGCAACTTTTCAAAATATTCTAGCTCCGCCATATTCCAGGCTTCCCACCCATCAATAACAATCGGAAGTTGCTCACGATTCTCTTCGTACGCAAGCATAACGGTTTCGTAATTCTTTCGTAAGGCCGGAATAATTTTAGTCTGATAATTGGACAATTGTTGTTGCATTCGCTTTAGCTGAGTAGCCATTCCTAACAACATGCCTTTAGTCTCCAATAAAATTCCCTCCTGCTCTTTCTTCATGGCCTCAATTTCATAGTTCATTCCCGCTGATTCTGACTTATACATTTTAGAAGCCCAGGGAACAATGGGGATTGAAACCATCGCCATCAAAGAAAATTGCTTAGGCATATCTCCTCGCGGTTGCATATGCTCGTAGCGAATTCGAAAGTCGGGTTTAGCTTGTGCTCTTTGTAGCAATTGATTTTGCTGCATGACTTTAATCGAACTGTTGATTTGCCGAAAGTCACTTCTGCTAGATATCAATGAAGCTGTATCATACAACAATTTATTGGGATCAAATGAAACGTTCGTTGTCGTATCGATCTTTAACACTCTTCCTGAGGGATTGTTCATTAATGATTTTAACCGAAATCCCTTCTCCTCAATCTCAGACTTCGTTTCCAAAATCATGTTCTGCACTTCATACAATCTACCTTCTGCCTTGTAAATATTTCCTAAACTTCCCTGATTGTAGGGGTATCGTACCCGTGCGAGCTTAAGCATCAATTCTACAATACGTTCATTCTCATTCAACACGTTCAATTTCTTTTCAAGCACCAGCCAATCATAATACAACCCTTTAGCTTCTGATCGCAAAGCATTGTATTGAATAGCTCGTCCTTGTTCTTCCACACTCGCGCGTGAGTTAAAATATTCCTTTCGAGCGCGCTGCTTACCCGGACTTGGAATGTCTTGCTCAATGTTGAACATAAACATTCCTTTGTCCCGCTCGTTCATGAGTTTCTGACCCGGATACGGATACCAATAAGGTCCAGCTCCCACCATCGGTGCCATCCAACTGGTTGCTCCTTCGGTGTAGGTATTCAAGGCAGATACCTTATGATCATATTGTTGAAGCATAGGATTTTGCCGATCGATGGCAGCGAGTACGCTGTCTAGTGTAATTACCTGGGCAGTACTTGTGCCTGTAATCATTAGGGTTGCCATAATTGACAACTTAATGATTCTTGATACTGGATACTTGATGCTGGAAATTATTGTCCAGCATCTGCTATCTAGCATCCAGCATCCAGTATCCAATTTTCTAATGAGTGTTTTCATGTACTTCA
>CAWBCB010000102.1:0-26697 GCA_963787095.1 uncultured Cytophagales bacterium
TGATGAGGGGGCTCGAAAAATTATCAGGCAACATGATGGAACCATTGAGTTTGTTGTCTTCGAAAAAGGTGAAATTGATATTGATACGCCTGATGACCTGAATTATCTGATGAATAACAAAGATTAAAATTCATAATTTATTAATAACCCTATACCTTTACAGGGTTATGCGAGGCGGTTTCTCTTTATTGTTATTTCTACTTGTCACACTCTGTTCTGCAGAATCCTTTCAGATTTTTGAGGAGAATGGTAAAGTAGGAATCAAAAACGAACAAGGAAAAGTTGTTCTTCCTGCCTCGTTCGAAGCCTTGGGCTGGTCGGACGGAAGTTTTTCGGTAATCAGTGGAGTAACCGGCTATCGCACTAATCAACAATGGGGCATTCTTAATCTCAATAAAGAATTTATTACCAAAGCCGAGTATGAAAATCTGGTTCATGCCGGTGGCGATTATTTCATTGCTCGCAAAAAGATTAACCCGGCACAAACCAAATCCGGTTGTTTAAATCTAAAAGGGGAAATAAAAATCCCATTTCAATATGATGGCATCAGCATTCATGGGTTGCGTGCCATCGTCTTTAATTTGTACCTCGGACATTATTCGTACGGGCTGATTGATCTGCAGAACACCGTACTCATTTCGTTAAAGTACCAAAAGATACTTCCATTGGGTCTTCGCTTTGCTGTTGAAAATGAAAAAGGAAAGATCGCTTTGTTTGATAATGAAGGAAAAGCTAAAACTGATTTTAAAATCGATAGTATCTCGGCTTTTCAAAATGGTCATGCAATTCTTTATCAAAATCTAAATCAGGGATTGATTGATCAGGAGGGTGTAGTTATCATAGAACCGAACCTCCAACAAATTAAAATCCTGGAAGATGGAGCCAAAACTCTGAATCATCATGAATGGATTGTTCTGAATGAAAAAAATGAGGTACTGCGGAAAATACAAGCCGATGAATTATTTCCAGCTCCTGAAGAGGTAATCATTTATGGATATTCAAATAAATATGGATTGCTTGATGGTGCAATGAATATAACTCTTGCAGCTCAATACGATCAATTAACGCCACTTGGCAGTGGTCATTTTATAGCTTACAAAAATGGTAAATTGGGTATTGTTCGGCTCGACAACTCAACCTCAATTCCTATTATCTACGATTCTCTTTTTGGTAAGGCAGATAGTTTTCGAGCATACAAAAAAGGCGAAGGTTGGGCATTAGTTGATCTGCTGAACAAACCAAAAACTCAAAAGCAATTCGATTGGCTTGGTGCGAAGCAAAAGCAGATTTATCCTGTAAAGAATTTTGGATATTGGGGTGCACTAAACTTAGCGGGCACAGAAACCATTCATTGTGTGTACGATTCCCTGGTTGAAATTTCTGATGATCAACTCGTTGTAAAATTTAAAAATCAATACGGAATTATTTCTATTGAGGAAAAATGGTTGGTTTCGCCTCAATCGTTCCCCTTGCGGTTAGTGAATGATTCATGTTATGTGCAAATCCAAGCTCAAAATATTTTTCTTACAAAATTTTCAGGGGATGTAATTTACTTTACGGATAACAAGGTTGAGTTCAAAAAAGATACCTGGATCGAATACTTACCTGACGGAACTATCAAGACATTGGATTACGAGGGTCGTTTGTTAAGTCGGGTGATACCACCGCCACTGGATAAACTTGAAGAAGTGTATGAGGAACATGAAGGTATGCGCGGCATCAAACGCGATGGCAAATATGGGTTTGTTGATTCGCGTAACCGGCTTCGCATTGCCAACCGTTATGATGGCATAGGAGATTTTCATGAAGGGTTAACTGCCATAAAATTATTGGGCAAGTGGGGCTTCCTCAATAAAGAAGATCACATAGCCATAAATCCAAACTTTCAATCTGTAGAATCCTTTAAGAATGGGCTTTGCATTGTTCGTAAAAACAATAAAGCTGGCGTGATTGATAAATCCGGATCCTTTATCTTAAACCCTCAGTATGACTCGATAAAAAGTCAAGCCAATGGAAAGTTTCGCCTGTTTGACAATAATTTAATAGGGTTGGCAAATCTTGATGGCAGTATACTAATCGAACCTCGTTTTGATTTTCTCCAGGATCTAAACAATGGCTTTGCTGTTGCAGGTCGCGATAATAAATTTGGGTTGATTCATATCAATGGACTCAGCGCCATTCCTATTATTTATGATTCACTTTCGTTTGATTCAGATAACAATCAATATCTGGCGCTCAAAAAAGCGGAGTGGAAAGAGATTAAACTAAACAATCAATAAGCTATTTAAGCTTACTCACAATCTCATCAAACCTCAACGATTCCCAATTTTTCTCAATGCCAGAAGTTTTCATTACTTCATCCATAATCTTTTTTTGTTTCTGTCCTGTTTCGTAAGCTTTTGAGTATGGCATCTCATCATGAAAGGTCACCATCGAGTAAAGAGGAATCCATTGGGTTGGATAAAGTTGATGCAACCGAGCTTCAATTTTCTTTCGCAACAAGAAATCGGCATCTGCCACCAAGTCACGCATTTCTATAAAATTGTCGAGTGCCAATTGAGCAATTGCATCCGCATCTGGTTTTCGGGTTTGTTCAAATAAGGAAAGCACTTCTTGCCAATCATCATTATGTTGATCAAGCATTTGATTTAACACTCTGCAATCTTCAAACCCGGCATTCATTCCTTGTCCGTAAAAAGGAACCATGGCATGAGCAGCATCGCCAATAAGCAACGTCTTGTTTCGCACCCACGGGAAGCACTTTATTGTAACCAACGAGGAAGTTGGATTAGCATTATAATCTTCCAACAAAGCTGGCATTAACTCAACGGCATCAGGAAATGTGTTTTCAAAAAACATACTCACCTCGGCATCAGTTTTTAGTTGGTCGAAGGAAGGTGTTCCAGAGAATGGAAAGAAAAGTGTGCAGGTAAAACTTCCATCCGGGTTAGGAAGTGCAATCATCATAAAACTTTCGCGTGGCCAAATATGAAGCGCATTCTTTTCAAGCTTAAACGATCCCGCTTCACCCGGTGGAATATGAAGTTCCTTATATCCATGATCCGTATAGTCTTGCGAGTAATCAAACCGATCGGTAAACATAAGAGCACCTCGCACTGCTGAGAAAGCGCCATCGGCCCCAATAATTAGCTCAAATTGTTTCTTCTCAACAGTCAACTGTCGACTGTCGACTGTCGACTGCTGACTGCTCGTTTCAATGGTGGTCTTTGCCAAATCGACTTGGGTAATTCTCATATCAAAAAAAAATTGCACACCTAGTGCCTCCGCTTTATTCATTAAAAGAACATTCAACGCACTGCGCGAAACCGAATTGATAAATTCACCTTCTTTTCCGTATGGTTGATAGGTTAGCTTGGATTCCCGATCGTGCATCACTCTGCGGTGCATGGGTATTGCAATGGATTTTATTTCTTTATCGAGACCAACTTCCTTTAATGCACGAAGACCCCGGTTGCTTAACGCGAGATTAATTGAACGGCCACCTTCATAACCAACGGCACGCATATCACCTCTGCGTTCAAACACAGAAACCTGATAGCCTCGTTTTGAAAAATAAATAGCTAACAGAGACCCAACTAAACCCGCTCCTACAATGGCAACCTTCTTCTCACTCATTTCAATGCGTTTCTAAAAATCTCACAGAATATAAATACTTCTTCAAAGGTGTTATACATGGGCACAGGAGCCACTCGTATTACGTCAGGTTCGCGCCAGTCTGCCATCACTCCGTTTTTAGTAAGTTGATCAAACACTTTCTTACCATTCCTCTTCATTAAAATTGAAAGTTGGCAGCCTTTGTCATTTGTAGAACTTGGCGTGATGATGGAAAAATATTCAGCATGTCCATCCATTGATTTTAACAGATATTCTAAGTAGCTGGTAAGCTGAACACTCTTCTTCCTCAAATTTTTGATCCCCGCTTTCTCAAACAAATCTAATGAAGCAAGTTGAGCAGCTCCTGACAAAACAGGAAAATTAGAAAGTTGCCAACCATCTACACCGGGCATAGGATTAAATCCCTTCTTCATTTGAAATCGTGCCCGCTCATCATGCCCCCACCACCCTGCCAATCGCGGCAACGCAAAGTTTGTTGCATGTCTTTCATGAACAAATACCCCAGCCATTCCACCTGGTCCTGAGTTAAGATATTTGTAACCACACCAAACAGCAAAGTCAACCCCATGCGCATGAAGCGACAGAGGCACATTACCCATGGCATGCGCTAAGTCAAATCCCACATAGGCACCGGCAGCATGCCCGGCCTTGGTAATTTCTTTTAGGTTGAAAAATTGTCCGGAGTAATATTGAACAGCCCCAAAAATAACCAACGCTAACTCATCCCTATGATTATGGATTGCTTGTAAGATATCTTCGGTGCGCAACGTAAATTCATCGGTGCGTGGCTTTAGTTCAATCAATCCTTCGGAAGGATCAATACCATGAAATTTTAATTGGGATTCGAACGCATATTGATCGGAAGAAAATGCACCGGCTTCCGTAATGATTTTAAATCTTTTCTTAGCTGGTTGATAAAAGGTAGCCATCATTAAATGAAGGTTTACCGTTAACTGGTTCATGGCAACCACTTCCATTGGTTTTGCCCCTACCAACTGAGCCAATATTTTTTTACTAAACTTGTGATAGTATAGCCACGGTCGCTTAGCATGGATATGACCTTCTACTCCCAAAGCAGCCCAATCATTTAACTCTTGAACAATTGAATTTTTAACAGACTTGGGTTGCAAGCCCAGCGAGTTGCCCGTAAAATAAATGGCCGTCTTCCCTTTTACTTTAGGAAGATGAAATTGTTTCCGAAATGATTTTAGAGAATCCTGGCGATCAAGTTTTCTGGCGAACGCCAGTGAGTTTTCAAATTTCATGGAGTTGTTGATCTACTCTGGTTAAACAAATCGAGGATCTGTCTCCATTACGGTTCCACATTTCTTGCAGGTTCGGAATTCCTTCGAACCATAAAATTCGCGAAAGCGAGGAAGAAAATCTTTTTCAATATTATCTAGATGAAACTGGTATTCATGAAGTTTGTTATTACAATTATCACAAAACCAAATCAATCCGTCCAAGATATTTTGTTCAGGCCGCTTGCACTCAATCACTAATCCAACTGAACCTGCAGGCCGTTCCGGGCGGTGAGGAACTCTTGCCGGCAACAAAAACATTTCACCTTCTTTAATTGGAATATCTACCGCCTGATTATTCTCTTGAATGCGCACGTTTATATCGCCTTCTAATTGATAGAATAATTCTTCGGTTTCATTAAAGTGATAGTCCTTCCGTGCATTGGGGCCACCCACAATCATTACGATATAATCACCGGCATCGGCATACAAATTTTTATTTCCAACAGGAGGTTTTAATAAATCACGATTTTCAGAAATCCAGTTTTTTAAATTGAAAGGTCTGCGTATAGACATAGTAATATCAAATATTTAGTGTGAATGTGATCGCCAACGAACAAGCTTTGGAATGTTGCGCGTAAAAATGCCACTCAAGATGCCTGGAATTTTCATCTCCTTTAGTTTTCCTTTTACCAGCAGTTTCATTTCATCCATCGTAATATCAGGCTGAGTAAATTTCCCATCTTTATAACAATGGCTGCAGTATAATGTTGACTTGGTTCCATCGGCCTCAGTTCCGCCACCCAATTTATCGCGCTTTAAGGGCATGCCGCAACTCTGACAGTTTTTGTAGCTCGCTTCCATAAATTGCTTCTGTTTATAATAGGAAAGTTAAGGTTCTTTTATCTTTACTAAAAATCGAACGCATGAATCTTGATTTACAAGGCAAAAGAGCACTCATAGGAGGCAGTACGCAAGGAATTGGAAAGGCATCCGCTATTGAATTAGCAAACTTAGGAGCAATCATTACGTTGTTGGCGCGAAATGAAAAGTCTTTGAAAGAAACGTTACGTGAATTGCCAACCCCCTTTGGGCAGGTTCATAATTACCTGGTTGCTGATTTTAATTTTCCCGATCAATTAAAAAGTGTTGTTTGTCAGTTTGTGGATAACAATACAATTCATATCCTGATTAACAATACAGGTGGCCCACCCGCAGGGCAAGCAATAGATGCCGCCCCCGAAGAATTTATCAAAGCATTTACAGCACACTTGATTTGTAATCAAATTTTAACGCAGGCAGTTGTTGGGGGAATGAAGCAATCAGGCTATGGAAGAATAATTAATATCATTTCGACTTCTGTGAAAATTCCAATTAAGGGACTGGGTGTATCGAACACCACACGTGGGGCAGTTGCCAATTGGGCCAAGACAATTGCCACTGAATTAGCTCCTTTCGGGATTACTGTTAACAATGTTTTACCAGGTACTACGATGACGGGTCGCTTGGATTCTATTATTAAAACCAAAGCCGAAAAATCAAAAAGAACATACGAAGAAGTAAAAAACGAAATGATTGCAGAGGTACCAGCCGGCAGAATCTCAGAACCCAATGAAGTTGCGGCAGTCGTTGCATTTTTAGCATGCCCCGCAGCAGGTTATGTAACCGGAATCAACGTGCCTGTGGATGGTGGAAGGACAGGAAGTTTGTAACTTTAACCCTAGTTTTTTAACAATTCGAATTCAATAATTTATGTTTCGGCTTTTATCTATTCTCTTTTTAGGTTTCACTTTAGAAACCTTGGCGCAACCACCTATCTTTATTAAGGACGACTTTAGTACCAATACAAATGGCTGGTGGGTTGGAACTGGTGACACCTACAGCATGAAGTTGGAAAATGGTAAGTACACCATCATCACCACACAAAAAGATAAAGGACGATTTGTTACCATTCAGCCCTACATGGAAAAGAAAAAAGATTTTTCCATAGAAGCCACTTTCAAACAAAAATCAGGAAGTGATAATAATGGAATGGGTCTGCTGTGGGGCAATAATGGAGATGGAAAACATCAGGAATTTATCATCACCACAAATGGATACTATAAAATAAAAAGTCCTGAGAAAGCAGATAAGATTAATGAGTGGGTAGAATATAAAAAGGTAAAACCATTCGGTCAGGAAAATACTCTAAAAGTAGAGCAGCGAAAAGGCAAATGGTTCTATTCAATCAATGGCGATGAAGTAGCAAGCATACCGGCCTTGCCTTTATATGGCAGCCGAATGGGAATTATTAACTACACCAACATGGAATTGGAGATTGATAATTTCATTTTTCGACACGATGTAAAAATCAACCTTCCAGATAATCTCACAACGGGAATTGTGAAGGAAAATTTAGGGCCAAATGTTAATACAATTTATGATGATCTGGGTCCGCACATCACCACCGATGGGAAAATGATTCTCTTTGGGCGAGAACGTTCTCCTGATAACATAGGCGGACAAGAAGATGGTGAAGATATTTGGATGACAACTACTAAAGATGGCATCACCTGGTCGAAGAGTGAGAATATGGGTACTGTCATTAATGATAAACAGGCGAATAATCTTGCAGCCATAAGTGCCGATAATAATACACTTTTGTTTTGTCGTTTAGATGGTTTCCAGGTGCGTAAAAAAGAACAAAACGGCTGGTCAGACCCAGAATATTTGAATGTGAAGTTTAAGAATGAATCTAAAAACATGGAGGGCAATCTATCGCCCGATGGAAAAGCAATTCTCTTTACGGCTAAATTAAAAGATAATTTATTCTACGATCCGGCCGCAGAAAACAAAGAGAAAGATGTGTATGTGACAGTGCGCGATAAAAACAACAATTGGTCCAATCCCATAAATTTGGGTGGGCAAATCAATACCGCAGGAGATGAGATTTCTCCTTTTCTTGCTGTAGATGGTCGATCGTTATACTTTGCAACTAACGGCCGCCCTGGGTATGGTGGTTACGATATATTTTTAAGCAGACGCAAAGGAGATTCATGGACTGATTGGAGTGAGCCTGTAAATCTTGGGCCTGAAATAAATACAACTGGATTTGATGCTTACTATACTGTGTCTGCCGCAGCCGATTATGCCTACATGGTAAGCGATCGAAATTCAATTGGGTTATCAGACTTGGTTCGCATAAAATTACCAGAAGCCGTTAAACCCGATCCTGTTGTATTGTTATTGGGGCGCACTTTAAATGCCAAAACTAAAGAGCCCATTAAAGCCGATATTCTTTTTGAAGACTTATCTACACAAAAAGAAATTGGCGAAGCGATCTCCGATCCTGAAACGGGATCGTATCGTATTGCATTAACAAAAGGAAAAAATTATGGAATTCGAGCACAGGCTAAAGGATATTTGTCAGTGAATGAAAACCTTGAGTTGGCGGCTGTAGCTAAGTACGCTGAGCTAGAAAAGGATTTATTTTTACTTCCCATTGTAGAGGGTGAAAGCATTGCGCTGAATAATGTATTTTTTATAATCGGTCGACCTATATTAAAATCTGAATCATTTCCTGAACTAGATCGACTTGTTGAAATAATGAATGACGATCCCTCCATTAAAATTGAACTCAGTGGACATACAGATAATACTGGAAACAAAGATGCTTTAATGAAACTATCTGAAGATAGAG
Organism: uncultured Cytophagales bacterium; assembly: GCA_963787095.1. Classification (GTDB taxonomy): domain Bacteria; phylum Bacteroidota; class Bacteroidia; order Cytophagales; family Cyclobacteriaceae; genus ELB16-189. The sequence continues at coordinate 8,557 of CAWBCB010000102.1, forward strand.
TGCTTGCTGTAAAAGCATACTTGGAAGAAAAAGGAATTAAGAAAGGGAGAATTTCAGGAAGAGGATACGGCTCAACACGGCCTATAGCACCAAATGATACAAACGAAAATAAGCAGCGAAATCGCAGAGTGGAAGTAAAGATTGCAAAGGTTGGATAAATAGTTTATAGTCATGAGTAAAAAGTCTTGAGATCTGAGTAACTAGATGTTCTCGTGTACTCCAATTCAGCTATGGACTATCGACTGACAGCTATGGACTAAAATTAAAAGCATGCAACAAATTCTGAATTATATAAACGGTCAACTCGTTGAGCCCACCGCTGGCAACTATTTGGAGAATGTGAATCCATCTATTGGTGCTGTATATAGTTCATTACCAGATTCTGATTCAAGTGATGTTCAACTTGCTGTCCAGTCCGCACAAGCGGCTTTCCCACTATGGTCGGTTATGCCATCGGCAAAACGTGCAAACATTTTACTAGCTATAGCCGATTTGATTGATCGTGATATTGATAAACTTGCGTTGGCAGAAAGCATTGATCAGGGTAAGCCCCTTAAACTTGCACGTGCTGTTGATATTCCACGCGCTTCTGCAAACATGCGGTTTTATGCAACCGCCTCTATGCACATGTCTTCGGAGTCACATTTAATGGAAGGCGAAGCAATTAACTACACAACACGAACTCCTGTCGGTGTTGCAGGGTGCATCTCCCCGTGGAATCTTCCTTTGTATTTGTTCACCTGGAAAATTGCTCCTGCATTAGCGGCTGGTTGCACAGTAGTTGCAAAACCTTCCGAGCTTACCCCTATGACTGCTTTTTTATTTTCAAAGCTATGTATTGAAGCAGGGTTACCTGCGGGTGTTTTAAACATTGTTCACGGATTAGGGAACAAAGTAGGGCAAGCGATTGTAGAAAATCCAAATGTATCGGCTATTTCGTTTACGGGAGGAACAGTAACCGGAAAAACAATTGCAGCCACCGCAGCTCCCAGGTTTAAAAAACTCTCTCTCGAACTCGGTGGAAAAAATCCGAATATCATTTTTGCGGATTGTGATTTTGAACAGGCAGTGAGTACATCCATCAATTCATCGTTTTCAAATCAAGGTGAGATTTGTTTATGCGGTTCACGTATTTTAGTTGAGCGAAGTCTATTTGATAAATTTGTGAGCGAGTTTGTGAAACGTACTAAGGAATTAACGGTTGGAGATCCCTTAGAACAAAGCACTCGAATGGGTGCGTTAGTTTCTGAACCACACATGAATAAAGTTCTTTCATACATTGAGCTCGCGAAAAAAGAAGGTGGACAAATTTTATGTGGCGGAAAAAGAATTACCGTTTCCGGTAGGTGTGCCAATGGTTATTTTGTAGAACCCACAGTGATTGTTGGGTTAGATCAACAGTGCCGTACCAATCAAGAAGAAATATTCGGACCCGTGGTTACGATTATGCCCTTTGATTCAGAAGAAGAAGCGATCAGCTTCGCAAACTCAAATGCGTATGGTTTAAGCGCCACCATCTGGACGGAGAATTTAAAAAGGGCACATCGGGTTGCCCATCAAATAAAGAGCGGCATCATCTGGATTAACTGTTGGTTGTTGCGCGATTTACGAACTCCTTTTGGGGGCATGAAGCAATCAGGTGTTGGCCGCGAAGGTGGTTGGGAAGCATTGAAGTTTTTTACAGAGGCGAAGAACATTTGTATTAAGCTCTAATTGCATTATTTTTCTACAACAAACAACCTCCTAAACTTCACGCAATGAAGCATCACTATCCAACCTACGCCCAGTCAATCGGATTGATTTTGCTGATGATTCCACTAAGCATAGTGCCTGCTGTGATTTTGATTTTCCTTCATTTGATCGAAAGCACACTTGCCATTGCAGTAACCTATTCAGTAATAATGTCATTGACGATTGCTGTCGGCTTAAATAAACGGAAGGACTTTTCATTTTCATGGGCAACCTTTCCTATTTCCATGTTGATAATAGCTTTTGCCTTTATAATGAGTTTTCATTTTGTAATAGAGCCGCTCTCCAGTGTAATACCTACACCTGAAAACCTTAATCAGATTATCACAGACATGATTCAAATGCCAATTTTTGCATTCATAACTATTGTAGTGTTAGCGCCCTTGCTGGAAGAACTGCTTTTCAGGGGCATCATTCTGGATGGGTATTTAAAGAATTACAGCCCGGTTAATAGCATTTTGATTTCCGCCTTTTTGTTCGCATTAATCCATGGCAACTTAGCGCAAGGAATTGGTGCTTTTGTAATGGGCATATTAACCGGATTATTGTATTGGCGTACAAAGTCACTCTTATTATGTATTGCCTTACATTTTACAAATAATCTTACAGCCTTTCTGGTAATGATTGCCGATCCGCAAAGCATAAGTTCTGAAGCCACTGTTCGGGAATTAATCAATAATGACAGTATCTATTTTGTCGTCTATCTCATGTTTTGTCTGCTTCTAGCTACTACAGGAAGATATTTGTGGGTCAGGCACCTTAACCCCGTCAGAGACCTGCTCACCAAAAAGCCATTTGACCACAGTGAAATTCCTAACCAAGATCAAGCCGGGTCAGATTGATTAACCCAAAAATGGACATCATCCCTGAAGAACTATTACAAGACAAAATCCTGGTTTAAGATCAATGATTATTTTAGGTTCACAAAGCATGTCCACAAACAAATGAGCAGGTAGGAAGCTATCTCCTAACGAACTCCTTTTGGGGGTATGAAGCAGTCAGGTGTTGGTCGCGAGGGCGGTTGGGAAGCGTTAAAGTTTTTTACTGAGGCGAAGAATGTGTGTGTGAAATTGTGATTTCTACGATTTATATAAAATTTCCAGTGCTGCCAGTAAGATTGGAATAATCAAGGCTGTAAGCAGTTGCCAAACCGAATTAAAATCAAAAGGCCATTCATGCATACCCTTTAAATGATTTTGTACTTCGAATAATTCCTTCAGGTGTTGCATGTTTTCAGCCGAAGGATCAATTAGAGTTTTATCCAGTGCTACCTCAAGGTGGCGCGTGAAACTATACATGCGATGTGTTTTTTCATTTCGCATAATGCGATGAATGCCCACCTGAGGTAAAATAAAAAAACCAAAGATGAACAAAGCTGCCAGGCCCAGCCAAATAAGCACAATCAAATTATATTGAAAGGGTGCCACGATCGTGGTTATTACAATCAAGAGAAAACTCACACAAATGGCTAGAGACATTTTTAGAAATGAGGCCCCTAAGGCTTGCAGGCCGTTACCCGAAAATTGACTTACACTTACTTTAACCTTCATTCGTGTAAGCTCCATCGGAAAAATACTTACTTTAATAAGAGCCCAGAGTGAAATCCCCAAAAAGAAAAAACCAAGAGATATATACCCAACACGATAATAAAATAAAAAATCAGTTGTAGGTGTGAGCTGCTGGATCAATGGGTAGATTGAAATAACGGATGAGACTGAAATGATTATGCCGCCAACCAAAGGCCACGAACCCTCATAAGCAGATTTTAGCTTAAGGGTATACCATTCGGTAAGGATGTTTTTCTCTTCCTCAATAAATTGCAGCATGTGTGGAAATAACCGAACCAATACGTTAGAGCAATAAGCAACTACCACGCACACTGAGGTAAAGAATAAAATGAGACAAGCAAACGCACCGCCATATGCAGGTGAATTTAACTGCCAACTTAAAAGGTAATCTATCAGAAAAAGCAGCTGCCACCCAATTACCCACACTAACCAACCCGGTAAAGGAACAAGTTCTGAAAGTTTTTCGGGGTAGGATTTTACTCGAATTGGGGTTTCGTTAGATTGTGAAGTATTCATAGGTAATGCAGAAAAATCTGACTTGTTTTCAAGATAGAAATAATAGAGAAGTCTATTCATTCAAAGAATAGATTTATTTTGCAAGGCTTAAATTTAAGAGATGAATTTTTTCGACATTAATAACATCCTCTTTACTGTTCTTGGTTATTCACTTAGCTACCTTGAGTTTTTTGCCGTAATCGCAGGACTCATTGCTGTTGGATTATCGGCCAATGCCAATATCTGGAGTTGGCCCATCGGAATTATTAATGTTTTTCTTTCCGCATTCTTCTACTACCAGATTCAACTTTATCCGGATATGTTCCTCATGGTATTTTTCTTTGTAACCAATTTATTGGGTTGGTGGCGCTGGGCTAACCCAAAACCGGAAGAAGAAGATCGAAAGAAAGAATTGAAAGTGAGTTTTATGAAAGGCAAACTATTTATTGGTTGGTTATTGGTAGGTGTCGCTGGTACATACATCATAGGAACACTCGCCTCCAAGCTGCATGAATGGCTACCCTTACTTTTCAATTTGCCAAGCGCTTATCCTTTTGTTGATTCCTTCATTTTGGTAATGAGTGTAATCACTACGTTTCTCATGATCCAAAAGAAAATTGAATGCTGGATTATCTGGATCCTGATCGATGTTGTTGCCACCTATTTGTATTTCCTGAAAGGCGCCAAATTTTTCGGGGTAGAATATTTAATATTTACGCTAATCGCCACGTTCGCTTTATGGAATTGGATCAAAGAGTATAAAAGTTATAGCAACCAATCAGTATGATACGTGGGTTAGTAATCGGCAAGTTTATGCCCCTTCATCATGGGCACATTGCTCTTATTGAATTTGCGGCTGCACATTGCAATGAACTGATTGTATCTATGAGTTATAATGCAACAGATATGATTTCAGGTGAGCTTCGTCTTTCCTGGATAAAAGAGACTTTTAAAGATCAATCGAATATCAAACCATTTAGTATTGTTGATGATTTTGATAATGGAGATTTGCCCCTTAGTGAACGAACTAGAATCTGGGCCAATCGAATGCGACAAGTGTATTCTCCAATTGATATTGTTTTCAGTTCAGAAGAATATGGAGTTCCTTTTGCTAAAAATTTAGGTGCTGAGCATAAAGGCTTTGACCCTGAGCGGAAACTATTTCCGGTTTCGGCTACACGCATCAGAGAAAATCCTTTTGAAAACTGGAAATATATTCCGAAGGCGGTAAGACCATTCTTTGTAAAAAAGATTTGTCTCTACGGTCCTGAAAGCACGGGTAAATCAGTGATGGCAAAACAGCTTGCCGGCTATTATCAAACAGAATTTGTTCCTGAAGTAGCGCGCGAAATTGTTAGCTCCAATGAATTTACGGTGGACGATATCATTAAAATTGGTCGTGCGCAAACGCAACGCGTTCTTGATAAAACAAAAACAGCTAACAAAATACTTTTCTGCGATACCGATTTAATCACCACGCAAATTTATTGTTGGCACTATTTGGGAGAGGTTCCTCGGGTATTATTTGAATTGGAAAAGCAAATCACCTATGATCAATATTTTCTATTTGACATTGACGTGCCCTGGGTAGCCGATGGCATGCGAGACTTGGGAACCAAAAGACAAGAAATGTATATCGTATTTAAAAACGAGTTGTTAAAAAGAAAAATTCCCTTTATTGAAGTACGCGGTAACTACAGTGAACGTGAAAAGATATTGAAAAAGTATGTTGATTCTATGTTACCTCACTCCCCCTGATGGATAACCCATATACATTTCAACTACCCACTGAAGACTTGCCCCTGCCTGCTTCTCTAATACCCTTCCCCGCAATCTCATTTTCAAAGACCTCCACACACTTTCTATCTTGAAGTGTAACGTAACAGGTTTTTCCATCCGGCCCACCAAAAGCGATGTTACTTGTTTTCTTACCTTTCATTTCAAACTCACGAAGCAACTTTCCTTCCGGTGAGAAAATTGCGATGGTACCTTTTCCATACCGGGTAACATATAAATTGCCCTCCTTGTCGCACTTCATGCCATCGAAACCAAAATCTGGTACCTCAGCAAAAAGTTGTTGGTTGCTGATGTTTCCTTTTTCATCAACATCAAACTTCCAGATTTTGCGTTGCACACTTTCATTTACATAAAGTGTTTTTTCATCCGGGCTTAATTCAATCCCGTTGGTCGTTCCCATACTATCTTTTAGTAACACAGCCTCGCCCGTGGTTTCAATGCGCCAAAGTTGACCTGTGCTTTCTTTCCAATTAGGATCAGATGCAAACAGATATCCGTTCTTACTAACACAGATATCGTTAGGTTGATTAAATTCATCAGAATGGCTAAACACCGAAACTGCTTTCGATTTTATATCTACTTTTAGAATATTGTGTGCCTTGAAATCTGCCAACAGCATATTGCCACCGGCATCAAACTGAATAGCATTGGCTATACTTCCTTCGGGCAGTGTAACGAAAAGTTCAACTTCGCCATTAGGCTTCACTGCCCCAATCGTTCCATCTTTCTGGTAGTTTACAACATATAAAATACCATCACGATAATTGGGCCCTTCTATATTTTCGGAGAAGAGATTTTCGGCAGTTAAATCTTTTACAATATCGGGTTGTTCTTTACAACCAAATAGGAGCATCAATAATGAAAAGGCGAAAAAAATTCTCACGCTGCTTTTCCTGCCTTATGACCTTTAATAGCAAAATACATAATGAACAAATAACAGGGCGCCATAATCCAATAGGCCTGCTGGCTGTTCCAAAGTTCAGATAGTTTACCATATACGAGCGGTAGAATTGCTCCACCTGCAATTGCCATAATAAGAAGGGCTGATCCAATCTTTGTAAACTTACCCAAGCCACTAATGGCTAGTGGAAAAATTGCAGGCCACATTAATGAGTTCGCCAAACCCAATAACGCAATGAACGCTACAGAAACATATCCATTAGTAGTTACTGCTCCTACCGTAAAAGTTACTCCTAAAATAGCACAAAATTTTAAAGCGGTAGATTGTGATATATATTTTGGAATAGCAATTATGCCTACTACATAGCCAATCAGCATACATGCCAACGTTGCCTGTGTAAAGTACCGTGCCGTTGATAGCTCAATGCCAAGTGATTTTCCATAACTAATAATGGTATCTCCTGCTAACACCTCCACACCCACATAGAGAAATATTGTGATCACACCTAATACTAAATGTGGATATTGTAGCACATTGGTTTTATCTGAAACGGATGAACTTTGTCCTTCGCTTGATCCACCATCGTCAATATCTGGTAGAGAGGAGAATAAAATAGCAACCGCTAAGAAGATTAATATTCCTGACATAATCATATACGGAACAATTACTCGCGATGCCAGTTCATCCAGCGCAGCATTTTTTGTGGCCGCATCCATTGTTTTTAAACTTGCTTCAAGTGCATCCACATCATTCAAAGCAATGTATCCAAAAATTAAACCAGCAATAATCCCGGCTACCTTATTACAAATACCCATAATGCTAATACGTGTTGCCGCGCTTTCAATGGGCCCTAAAATAGTAGCATAGGGATTCGAAGCAGTTTGCAAAAGGGCGAGCCCTGTACCAATTATAAAAAGTCCGACCAAAAAGAGATCGAAGTTGCGTGTGTTTGCCGCGGGAACAAAAATGATGGCTCCAATTGCCATAATGAAAAGTCCTATTGACATTCCTCTTTTATAACCTGTCTTTTGCAAGACATATGAAGAAGGAATCGCCATTACGGTATAAGCAATGAAAAAGGCTGTAGCAACCAGATACGATTGAAAATCAGTTTCCAATTCGCAGGCAATTTTTAAATAAGGGATGAGTGTCCCGTTAATCCATGTCGCAAAACCAAAAATAAAAAACAAGATTCCAATGATGGTGATGGACATTAAATAACTGGAGGGCTTTGATTGGGTCATGGGTAGAGATTTAGGCTTTCAGTGGTAAACTTCTATTTTTGCAGAGTTAGAAACAACAGGTAATTACCATCTTTTAATTAATTCAAACAAATTGAAAACAAATCAAAAAATTTCTTTACTGGTAATGGCAGCTGGCATGGGCAGTCGCTATGGCGGAATCAAACAAATTGATGGCTTTGGCCCTAATGGCGAAACCATCATGGACTATTCCTTATATGATGCCATCCGGGCAGGTTTCAATCAAGTGGTATTTATAGTGCGCGAAGAGATAAAGGAAACTGTAAAAGAAATCTTTCTTCCAAAACTTCAAGGCAAGGCTGAAGTTCACTTCATCGTTCAGTCCTTAGACAAATATGTGCCAGCAGAATTTCAACCTGTGGAAAGAAAGAAACCGTGGGGAACAACCCATGCCATGTTGTGCGGGAAAGAGGTTATTGATGGGCCATTCGCGGTAATCAATGCCGATGATTTTTACGGACGTGAAGCTTTTGAGTCACTAATCCACTTCTTTAAAACAGCTCCTATCGATCATCATGCCATGGTCGGTTACACGTTAAAAAATGTAATGTCCGCACATGGCAGTGTATCGCGTGGGGTGGCCACACCAGATGCTGAAGGTTTTTTGAAAAGCATGAAAGAACATACTACTATTTTGCGCGAAGGCAACAAAATAGTTTCGAAATGGAAAGAAGGTGATGAAGAGTTGAGCGAAAACGTTCAGGTTTCCATGAACTGCTGGGGGTTTCAACCCGGTGCTTTTGACCTGACTGAAAAAATGTTTGTGGAATTTGTAGCCAAAAACCGCAATAACCCGAGCGCAGAATTTTACATCGCCCTGATGGTAAGTGAGCTTATTACAAGAGGCTTGGGTAAGGTTCATATTTTGCCAGGAGGAAAGACTTGGTTTGGCGTAACGTATAAAGAAGACAAAGAAGAAGTTTCGCAAAAGATAAAAGACTTGGTAACACAGGGTGTATATCCTACAAAACTTTGGTAACTGATTTAAGCAATTATAGCATGGGGAGATTCTTTACTTCTGTCGTGTTTGCTCCAACTGAAATTGCCTACCCATTTAAATCTTCAATGATCTTTCATTCGGTCAAGTGAATTTGCCGTTTAAATATTCCTCTTTAGAGGAGGTCAAAATTTTTTACATCTTGCAAACAAGAACTATCTAATACGTTATATGAAAAGACTAATCATTATTATCAATGCGCTTTTTCTATTCAACATCAGTTTTGGCCAACAAAATCCTGATGCGGTGAAATATGCAGCTACTATCACGCAAGGAGATTTGAAGGAAAACTTATCCATCATCGCATCTGACGCTATGGAAGGCCGCGAAACAGGTAAACGCGGTCAAAAAATGGCTGCCGCCTTTATTGCTGCCTACTTTGAGGATCTCGGATTGAAAGGTCCAGTATCCGGAAGTTATTATCAACCCGTTCCTTTATTTGCAACCGCTGCTCCTGTACTAACTCTTAAAGTTGGAACAACTGAATTAACTTCGAACGATTTTATCTTTTTAGGTTCGGGTCAAACTGCTGGAGAGATGAGTCTTCCACTAGTCTTTGCAGGAAAGGGTTCAGATGCAGAGCTTGAAAAATTAGATATAAATGGAAAAGCCGTGCTGGTGTTATTGGAACCAAATGTTTCTTCAAGGAATAACCCTGTGTTAACAAAGTTGCGTGAGAAAGGCGCTAAACTCATTTTCGGTGCCGTGGGGGAAAAAGAAGAATATACTCGACTATCCGGAATGGCGAGAAGATTTATGGGTGGGAGCCTGGGTTTAAAGAAACCTGAGAGTGGAAACATTTCAGGTTCAATAGTGATAACTGCTGAAACAGCGGGCAAATTTTTTAATAGTACTGCCGACAAATTGAAGAAAGCGGCCGAAACCAAAAAGGCCGATAAAGTAAAACCGGTTTCTGTTAACTATTCAATTACTCAAGCTGTTTCGGAAGTACGCTCAGAAAACATTCTTGGATTTTTAGAGGGTACCGATAAAAAAGATGAGGTAGTAGTGGTAACTGCTCACTACGATCACATCGGTATTTCCACGCGTGGCGAAGGCGATAAAATTAATAACGGTGCCGATGATGATGGTTCTGGAACAGTGGGTGTGTTGGCTATTGCCAAAGCATTTGTACACGCCAAGAAAGAAGGAAAGGGACCACGGAGAAGTATTTTATTCATGACCGTTACCGGAGAAGAAAAAGGATTGCTTGGTTCCGCGTATTATTCAGAAAATCCCATTTTCCCATTAGACAAAACGGTGGTCGATTTGAATATTGATATGATCGGCCGAAGAGATCCTGCTCATAAGGATAGCGCTCCCTATGTATACGTAATTGGTTCCGATAGGCTTTCAAGTGAGTTACATACGCTAAGCGAAGCAACGAATAAAACCTATACAAATTTAGTGTTTGATTACTTGTACAATGCCGAAGATCATCCTGACAGAATCTACTATCGTTCGGATCACTGGAACTTCGCCAAGAAGAACATTCCAATCATTTTTTATTTTGATGGCATACATGAAGATTACCATAAGCCCAGCGATGAAGTTGACAAAATCGAATTTGATTTATTAGCTATTCGTGCGCAGAACGTATTTCACACAGCCTGGGAAATTGCTAACCGTGAGAATAGACTGGTAGTTGATAAGAAGTAATTATATTGTATTCTATCCTTTATTAAAGCGGGTTAACAGCCCGCTTTTTTTATTTATCTTTAAGTGGGCTTAACCAAAATCATCAAGAAAATCAATTGCAACATTAAGCTTGTCCTTCGTGTCTAACTCATAAAATTTTAACAACGCCAATATGAGACCTCAAAACTATTTGTTGTTCCTTTTACTCTTTATTAGCTGTTCGCTTTATGGTCAGAAACCAGCAGAAGACCCTGCTAAAGCAATTGATCATTACTTAGGTGAGATATTTAAACCAAATGAACCCGGTGCCACCGCGCTTGTAATCAAAGATGGAAAGATAATACTCAGAAAAGGTTATGGCCTGGCCAATATTAAATCCAATACTCCCAACACACCAGAAACTATTTTTAGAATTGGGAGCGTGACAAAACAATTTACCTCAACGGCTATCCTCAAACTAGCCCAACAAGGCAAACTTAATCTGCAGGACGACATCAAAAAATATTTACCTGACTATCCTTCTCAAAAGAAAGTAACAATTGAACATTTGCTAACTCACACCTCAGGCATAAAAAGCTATACAAGTTTACCCGATGCAATGACCCCTGAAGCTAAGGCGAAAGAAATATCAGTTAGTGGCATGATCAATGTTTTCAAAGATCAGCCCGTTGACTTTAATCCGGGTGAGAGCTACCTCTATAATAACTCAGGATATTTCCTCCTAGGTGCGATCATTGAAAAAGTTTCAGGTATGTCGTGGTGCGAATACCTGAATAAGAATTTTTTTGCTCCCCTTAAAATGACAAACACATTTTGTTACGATCCAAAAATAACCTCGCAAGCAACTGGTTATCAGAAAACATCAGCTACTGAATTTGGCTTAGCTGATTATGTTCACCCCACGGTGCCCTATTCTGCTGGTGCAATATTTTCTACTGTCGATGATTTATGGAAATGGGAAAAAGCCATTTTCGATTATAAAGTGATAAAGAAAGAATGGCTTGACAAAGCCTGGACTCCTCTTACGCTAAATAATGGTAAGAAGGAAAGTTATGGATATGGCTGGCAATTGGGAAAGATCGGAGAAAACAAGGTGATTGGGCATGGAGGTGGAATTGATGGATTTGTTTGCTTTGAGCTTTATGTTCCATCATCAAAACTATTTGTCACTATACTTCTCAATACTAATTCAGCTGGTAATCCGGAAAACTTAGCGTATGAGATAGCTTATAAGTTTAGCTCTCAGGAATCTCCAGCATCAATATCGCTTGATGAAAAAAGCATGGACGAATTTGTTGGCGTATATCAAATCAGTGATAAAGAGGACAGAATTATCTCAAGAAATGGCAATCAATTGTATTCACAAAGAACAGGAAGTACAAAGTTTGATATTGTGCCCTACGCAAAGGATGAATTCTTTTTTAAAGATTCTCCTTCACGGCTAAAGTTTAATCGTGATGCCCAAGAAAAAATCATTTCCGTAGAAATGCTTGGAAAGGAATTTGTCAATCAAGTGGCGGCTAAAACCACAAAACCCATCCCAACCGAAAGAGTAACCGTTGATGTGCCAATCTCCATTTTTGATAACTATGTAGGTGAATACGAACTTGCACCTGGCTTTATCATTACTGTTCGAAGAGAAGAAAATAAATTTATAACCCAGGCTACAGGCCAGTCAGCCTTTGAAATTTTTGCAGAAAGTGAGACTGTTTTTTTCTTAAAAGTAGTAGATGCAAAGATTGAGTTTAAGAAAAACGCTGAAGGCAAAACCGAAAGTCTTATCTTATTTCAGAATGGGCGAACCATACCCGGTAAAAAGATTAAGTAACTATTAAACAAAAACACCGCCTTCATGAGCGGTGTTTTTGTTCTCTTCGGGTGAAACTAATCCATTGGAACATTGACATGCCGCTCGGCATGGTAGCTGGATCGCACCAACGGTCCAGACTCTACATATTTCAATCCCCGCTTCAATCCTTCTTCTTTATACATTGCAAAGGTATCTGGATGAATAAACTCAGCCACTTCCAAATGCATTTTTGTGGGTTGAAGATATTGACCCAGGGTAAGAATCATTAATCCATTTTCAGCCAAATCGTCCATGGCTTTAAAAACTTCTTCCTGAGTTTCGCCAACGCCTAGCATAATTCCAGACTTGGTTCTTTTGCCTGCTTCGCGTGTGCGTTTTATTTGTTCTAGGCTGCGCTCATACCGGGCTTGTGGCCGCACCATGCGATACAGCCGACCTACCGTTTCCATGTTGTGCGACACTACTTCTTGTCCACCATCAATCATGCGATATAAAGCTTCCCAATTTCCCTTTGTATCTGGAATTAAGGTCTCAATAGTTGTTTCAGGACTTAATGCTTTTGTCTGAACCACCGTTTGATACCATACCTCTGCCCCCCGATCTTTCAATTCATCCCGATTAACCGAAGTGATTACAGCATGCTTCACCCCCATCAGTTTGATGGCTTCTGCAACACGCGCGGGTTCATCCGTATCATATTCGGGTGGCCTTCCCGTGGCAACGGCACAAAATGTGCAACTGCGGGTACATACATTCCCCAAAATCATAAAGGTGGCTGTGCCGGCACCCCAACACTCGCCCATGTTTGGGCAATTACCACTTTCGCAAATCGTATGTAGTTTGTGTTCATCCACCAGCTTGCGCACCTTGGCATACTCAGGACCAATAGGCAGTTTTACACGAAGCCAATCGGGCTTGCGTTTTTTTGGTTCCGGGGCTGATATTACGGGTAGCTCTATCATTCTTTAGTTAGTAGTCCTTAGTATTGAGTAGTTAGTCGTGAGTTGCTAGTGATTGAGTAACACGAACTCAGGACTATGTACTAATGACTCAATACTATTTAGCGCCAATAAGTTCCTTGTATTGATCTGCGCTAAGCAAACCGTCCGCTTCTGCAGGATTAGACACTTTTACTTTTACCATCCAGCCTTCTCCGTAAGGATCGCTATTTACTTTTTCGGGACCTGATTCAAGACCTTTGTTAAACTCTGAAACAGTGCCACTGATAGGCATAAATAAATCAGAAACGGTTTTAACCGCCTCAACGGTTCCAAATACATCATGTTGCTTGATGGTTTGACCAACAGACGAAATGTCAACATAAACGATATCGCCTAATTCGCCTTGAGCGAAATCAGTAATACCGATCGTTGCCTGATCGCCTTCAATTTTAATCCACTCGTGGTCTTTAGTGTACTTAAGTCCTGCAGGAATGCTCATAATAATCTCTTAATAAGTTGCCCCAAAAATAAGAAAAGTAGGGGGATGTTAATAATTTAGTTTAGTAGTGAGTTAATAGTCTTGAGTCATTAGTCCTGAGTTACAGTTATCTACCTACTTTTCTAATTCTGTGCCAGATTAAACAAGATTTTTACACCGCCCCGGGTAGTTGACCTTCGGAAGGAGTTGGTTACAAGAGGTTCATTTACACTCCGCTCAACATACGCCTGTACACGTAACTTCTGATTCACCAGATAACTCACGTTGGGGCGCAATTGAAAGTTTATGTTTCCATTTGTCACTGTATTTACCTCTTCAATTTTACGTTGGATAGTGCGATTATTGGTAATGCTCATATTCAATTGAAAGGTAATATCGTTCTTCAATGTTATTACTCGGCCTTGACTCTTGAAAGGCAACCTCATATTATTCTTTGTGTAACCTAAATCAACCGACCAGTCTTTGCTGTTCAGTTCGGTGATTTGTGAATTTGAAATATTTAACGCCAGATCGCGTTTCGTTTTATATTCAAATCTGAAATTGAGTTTCTTTCGGGTTCTAAAATTTATGCCAACCAAAGGTGCAAACTGTTCACTTATCATCACCTGACTAATTACATACACCGGAATTAATTCGTTACTCGAATTTCTTTTCGATGCAAATTGTCCGTTGTTATAATCTTCAATGGGATTACTAATGCCAACATCATTATACTCGAGGGAGTTGGAATAATTTACTACTGAATAGGATGAGTTGTAGGCGTGATTGATGGTGACCGATTGAAATATATCCTTCAGTGCCTCAATCTTTCCAAGCCCTGAATAATCTAACCGCCAATTTGGAATTGGAATTTGAGGGAATGGTGAAAGATTTACCGTTTCTGCCGATTTACCCGTGTAAGCAGCAATGAATGCCGGGATCAATACATCCTGCGATTTAGGTTTATATTCTTGTTGTGTAAGAGAATTAAACTTACCCTGAATTATGGCTAGATTTTCTTCAAATTGTTTAAATACTGTTGAGTTTAAACTCTCATTATTTTTAAAGGCCGTTTTAATAGTAACTGTTGAAATTTTGTAAGACCCCACCCGACTTGGGCTGAGTGATTCATAGAATGAGCCCGTTGAATCAATTCGATATATTTCCTGGAAAGAAGTAGTGGAAGTCTTTTTAATATCCAACTGAACTTTAAAATCATTGGAAGGCTCTAGGGAAGCCCGAAGTCCGAGATCTTTCATCTGATTTTGGGTATAAGGTGTGGTTAATTTTTTACTTCTTGATAACCATCCTTTTTCTCCCGCTTCAACTTGAAAATCTGATTTCTGCTGGCCTAACACAAACCCCCAACCCGGTGCACCCCACCCTTTATCTAAACCAAACAAATAAGGATCAGGGGTAAACCCAGGTAATATGGTTCCTTGATTGATTGTATAGGTTCCCGTAATATTTCGCAGCGACATAATAAGACGCAAAACACCTTTAATTAATTTCAGATCAGGTGGCCTTCGAACTGTATCCGGTTGAGTAGGTTTATTCTGAGCCGTTTGAGGAGTAGGTCGTTTAGGAGTGTTGATGGTTTTTAAGTAACCAATCTTATTATACAGCTTAACCATATCAATACGCCCGGTAAGCGCTTGCTCCTGGGTGTTCTGAATAATGTTTCCCAATTTTAAACTTGGATCTTTTTCCAACGGCCCTGCGCGCCAGTTGTACCCTACGTTATAACGATACTCGGCACCCAACCAATTGGTAAGTGGCAGTTTTTCAAAAGGCAACGTATAGTTAGCGGTAATATTCTGATCGAAATTTTTTGTGCGGCCAAAGTTCTTTAGATTTTTAATCACAATGTCCAGCGAATCCTTATTATCAAGATCTCCATTAGGTTCATCAATAATAGCATTCACTCGTGATGAATAATCGAGCGTTAACGATTTTGTTAAACTCCAGCGCACATTATAAAAACGATTGAATACAAAAAACTTTTGAAAGTTTGCCTTGGAGCTCTCAGCATCTGTGTTTGAGTTGCGATAAACAATTTTGCTAAACGAGCGATCTAACTCTCCGCGCACCGAAATATTTGAAGGCAAAGGGTTAAAATTGAAGTCCTTAATTAATTGTAAAAAAGGAGACGATAAAAACTTGGCCTCCTTAAAGGGTTCAAAGCCTTTAAACTTGGGAGAATATTGCCACATGGCAGCCCCTTTATAATTTCGTCTGGTATTTTCCTGCAAATTGAAATTAGTTTGAGTTGCCTCACTGTAAGCATAGGTGAAAGAAAAGTTTTCAATATCATAAATATGGGCAACGGCATCCTTTTTGATCTTTACTTTTCTCACATTAGTAAAATTCAAACTTCGCCTCACAGATTCATCCTGAATCAACTTTCGATAAGCATCTCGTTCTCCGTCTGTGTTGAATGATTTCAACGCGGCCTCAAGCCGCAAGTCCGGGTTGGCCGGATCAAAATTGGGATTGATTGTTGTGTTTTCGTAGCTAATAAACATCGGGATTTTTAAACCCGTCCATTGCGGAAGAAGTTTATCCACATTCAAGTTGGCTGAAACATCATACGAAGTAGTTTCTCCTCGTGCACGTTCGGAAATTTTTGACTGCACGCCCCCATATCCAAAACTGATGTGACGAACAGAACCCGTAACAGTACCCAGGTCGGCAAGCTTTGTGTTGAGTACTACGTTGGTTGCCCAACCAGCCGTACGATCAAAGTCAGTAAGCCGAAGTTCGTTCGCCCAAATACATACATCAAATGCTTTCGCATCGCTACTGCGTGGATTGCGCACCCCAATCATCATCATCTTTACCTGGCTAAGATCGGGTCTTCCTAAAATACGAATGCCATGTTTGCCCACTTGTTGTGGTCCCGCTTGCGGATATAAAATACCAAGATTAAATCCTTCCCGATCACGGGTTGCTTTTAAAGCATAGAGGTCATTTAAATCAAGATCAATTTGATTGTCTTCTGGCCAAACAGCTTCAATAGTTCTACCATCTTCAGGCTTAGTAATCTTTAATGGCAATTCAATCTCGTAATAGTTTTCGTCAAAGTCTGTTCCTAATCGTAAAAAGGCGACAAGCTCATTGTCTTGAATTGGTTTGTTAGCAGTATTGCTATGCGCACTGATAAACATTTTAATGCGACCATAGTTAAAGAAGTCCATAGTAACATTCTTATAAATAGAACGCGCATCTCCATCGGGAAGATCGGTTACACACATTTGCACCGACTGTTCATTTAGCCTTCGCTGTACAGAAGAAGTATTATCGCGGTCACGCTTAAGAGGCTCGATGTAACCGGGCTTAATAGCATTCGGTGAACCATTTTCTTCAATGTTAACGACCGACACGGAAAAATTATCAGTGTTAGGCTCAATGGGTTCACCGAACCTTGACTCTTCCAGGTTGCCCGTATAGCGCCTCCACCGATTACCCACTGTTCTGAATTTTGCCATTCGCAAAACAACAGGCTCAGAGAATCCGGTTAAATACATCCGCGCATAGCGAATCGATTTAAAGCCTTCAAGATTACCCACCTTCTCATCAAACTGCCTTACGGGAATTCGAAACAAATACCATGTTGCGTCTGGATTATCAGTAGAGGTTACCGCATCCACAATAAATTTATTCCCAACCTTCAATGTGCTGGGAGTCAAGTCTATACTATAGGAATAATATTCTTCCAAATCACTAAGCGTATTATCCTGATTAAGATCTTCATTATCGGGAATGGTAGTACTGGACTGCGGTACCAAATCAGAGCTTGCAAGTACAGGTGTATTATTCTCTTGCCCATTGAAGCTCTTGTATCGCTCCAAAATCTTGGCATTCTTTGTATCAAACTCGTTGCTTAAAAAATATTTAAAATCATCCGCTGATGGATCTTGAGAGATTTGTTGGCGTAATGTTGGGCTTGCTATTGAATTTAAAAATCCAGAAAACTTGTTCGCCTCAATAGCATTGTTGGCGCCATCCAGTCCCACATCTTGAAAGGGTCTGCCTGCAGGATTATTATCAAATGCATTATTCAAATATTGTTTATTCGTTACATAACCCCATTCATTCTCGGTAACATTAATCGGAGAAAGATCTCCATCGGCAGGTAGTCCATTTTCAAAAGCATGCTTGCCATCGCGCATCACATCTTCCGAAATACTGCCCAAATGAAAAGTAACCTTTCCACCTGTAGTATTTGATTTTGGTGGATTTATACCATCATCAATTTCTCCCTTTCTCATTATTTATGAAGGGATCTAACAACCAAAATTCGACGTACTCAACATTGGCTTTATCAAAATCAACTTCTGTGCGAATAGCAGTTGTAATGCCACCCCAATTATCCTTTGGATTAGTGAGGAAACCTCTGTGAGTTTAAGATTGGTGCATTGTAATTGTAAGGGCCTCTTTCAGATGGATAATAAGCAATATCAAAAATGGGTTCAAAAAAGTTACCTACCTGTGGATCAAAAAAA
>CAWBCB010000103.1:0-16139 GCA_963787095.1 uncultured Cytophagales bacterium
AATCCCAATTAAGAATTTGTTTAATAACTATAACCAACTATTTGCATGAAACTTCTCATCGCTATCATTCGGGAAAATCAATTGGACCAGGTTCGTGTTGCTTTGATTGAAGCTGGAATTTCGCGAATTACTGTCAGCCATGTGTCAGGTCATGGAAGGCAACTGCAGCCTGAAGAAATTTATCGCGGCCAACGCGTAGTGCCCAACCTGGTTCCTAACATTCGCATTGAAATTGCTGTGAACGATGACTTCGTAAAACCGACTATTGATGCGATTCTAAAAGCCTCTACGCCTAATGAAAGTGGAATGATTGGCAGTGGAAAAATCTTTGTGGTTCCATTGGAAGACGTAGTACGTTTACGCACGGGCGAAACCGGTTCGGAGGCGATTTAGCCTGAGTCACTATTTCGCGACACTAACTATAGCACCTTCTTAATTTTAGTCGGATGACTTAATTTATAATCCTGCTTTCGATCGTTAATCTTTAAGGACTTGTTCACATAGCCTTTCGTGTATTCTTTTACACGTGCTTCAAATTCCAGCACAGCACCTTCTTTTAAATCAACTCCTTCAAATCCTTTGGTGTAACTAAACCAAAGATGATCCGCTACTTGCTGATTCGTAACGATGTCAATAATATTTTTGAGCAGGATCGTATCCTCCGAATATCCTTTATAATTCACTTTCTTACCTACCCTCTCAAAAGTAGCTCTGAACCTTTTTCGCTCACCTTCATCACGAGCAAGTTTTTTTCTCATAGGCCAAGATACTAATGGATTGGTTTTTGTTTGCAACTGGACAATTTGCATATTTTTTTCTAAGTTGTAGTATCAATCCACCAAACCCCTTTAGCGATGGCCTCAACTACCAACAAACCTGCAACCTGGTTCTGGATCGTAAGTGCAATAGCGCTACTATGGAATTTAATGGGTGTAATGGCCTATATCGCACAAGTTACTATGAGTGCAGAAGCTTTACAGGCCTTGCCTGATAATGAACGAGCGCTGTATGAATCAGTTCCTGCCTGGGCAACCGCAGCCTTTGCAATTGCAGTGTGGGGTGGTGCCTTAGGCAGCATTCTTTTGCTGATTAGAAGGAAATGGGCAACCGCGGTGCTGATTATTTCTTTTAGCGGAATCGTAGTGCAAATGATTCATTCTTTTTTTATGTCCAATTCCATTGAAGTATTTGGGCCCGGAGGTATGGTGATGCCTGTTATGATTTTAATAATAGGTGCCTATCTTATTTGGTTTTCACGCCAGACAACAGCTAAGGGCTGGTTGAAGTAGAGAGTTGGTTGTTGCGTAGTTTAAATGCCTGAAAGATTTTACCGACACTTTAAGTTTAGATACATTTAATACTCTTACATAACCACTCTGCTAGTACTGATTTTTTTGGTTACCCTCATTCTGCCTACGTTTTTTCTTATACCTGAAAGACTCCATTGCCCCACCTCAAATTTGAAAAAGGTAATTAAGGTAGTTAAGATATTTAAAGATAATGGATTTGTTTAAATCGTTGACGGATCATTACATTTAATCAAATACGTAAATTAAAATGCGAGCGAATTTAATTTTGACAATATTAATTCTATTTAGCAGGATTATTAATGCTCAGGAAATGAAAAGTCATCCCGGCATATCAGATTTTCAAAGTATAGAATTGGGGAAAAGTATCGAAGTGCTGATTGGTGGCGCTGTAAATACATTTACGGGTAATGCGCAGTATTATCTGAATACTGGTGGCGGAATGAAGGTCGATGCAATTTTTATGGGACAAAAGAAGTTTGGAGCTGGAATGGCCATGAGCTTTTATGGAAATGGATCAAAGAAGGACTATCCAATTAATTCAATGCGCCCACAAGCTAGTGCACATACAACTTTGTTTGTTGGATTGGCGGGTCAGTGGGTAATGGATAAGAGAGAAAAAAGGGAGCTTAGGTTTCAATTTGAAGCCAATTATATACAACAAAATCTAAACAAACGGATTGAAATTAGTGACCGAGTTGATCGCTTCAATGGCGTTAGTCCGGGGTTCCTGGTTCATTATATGATCAAACTAGGTTATGATCATGTGGGCGGCTATCTGGAGCCAATAATAATGAATAGCTGGTTAAATTTTCATGTAGGCATAAGACCCCTACTATACAATTCAACTTTGCCCAATGGAATCATGATAGAAGGAGGTATTTCTTATAAACTGAAAACGAATTTTGTAAAATCTTACGTGTTAAAAGATTAGATGCTTGTTTGTTCTCAATTCAATCATTACCGCATTACCTTTTCAGGAAAAACAACAACCGATTCGTTACCACTTTTATCAACTGCAGCAACACCGAAATTGTAATTGTCTATTACTATTCCGTCAAGAGTAAATGCATTCACGTTGCCAACATAGCGCGAATAATCCCACGTAGGCGAAGTAGTATCGCGCCAGTAAATTTTATAACCAGCCACTTTATCACCAGGTAAAGCATCCCATGCTAATTTAGTGGAAGGTTGAACTGCTCCCCCAATACTTACATTGCTTGGAGCAGGTGGTGCCCATGCTATCCCCGCAAGGGTGATTGCATTTACAGCCGTTAACTTTTTGGCGTATTTAAAATTCACACCTTCTATCACATCGCCATAGGCAATTCCATTTTCAATCCGAATATCTTGATGTTGGCGCGTATAGTTTTCATTGGTTTCCATAATGCGCACACCGGCAAAACCTAAATCATTAAACGGCCGATGATGGCCCCCACGGCCAAAGCGATCGAGCCGATAAATGAGCATGGGATTCATCTCAGGCATATACGCTTTTGTTTGTTTGTGAATGTACCGTGCAAGCTGGCGCGAGTTACCATCCACTTCGCCACCATAAACTCTTCGTTGATTTCTGCGTTGTTCGGTTTCCGTATTTGGTACAGGTTCAGAAAAAATCCGAAAAGATTGGTTATCGATTACACCATTTACTCCTTCAATATTTCCAATCATATCGTTGTTTAAAACACCTACAATGTTCCAGCCTTTCTCCTTGGCATACTTGGCTAAGCCAGCACCTCCAAACAAACCTTGTTCTTCTCCGCTCAATCCTACATAGATAATGCTGTTTCTGAATTTATACTTTGACAATACACGTGCTGCTTCAAGAGTGCCAGCCATGCCCGATGCATTATCATTGGCACCAGGCGCATCAATTTCAAAGTCCATGGTGTTGCTGGCGCGCGAATCAATATCTCCCGACATGATGATAAAGTTGTTTGGAAATTCTGTTCCGCGTTGAATGGCGACCACGTTTACTACCCACGCATCTTTTGGCACGCGTGGATTACCTTCTTTTGTAACAAGGTCTTTCTGATAAAAAACCTCTAAACAGTTTTTGCACCCTTTTGAGATTAGATCAAACTCACCTTTTATCCATCTGCGTGCTGCACCAATACCGCGTGTGGCTGAAACGGTATCAGAAAATGTGTTGCGCGTACCGAAACCGGCTAGGGTACGAATGTCTTTTTCAATTCGCTCGGCAGAAACCGCAGCGACTATATCATACATTCTTGTGTCTTCTTTTGGCGGAGCTTGTTGAGCGCATACCGAAGTTGATAGTAAGGCCAGCATTGATAGTGTAAAGAATCGCATAGTATTTAATCAAGGATTAGAATGAGGTAAAAGTAATGCATTATTTATCGATCGATAAGCAGATTGTTGATAAGTGGTTTTTTATGTATTGGATACTCATCGGATTAATCTACTTTTGCAAAACAACTTGATTTTATACTATGGCTACTTTTAATGCACACCAGATAAAAGAAATAAACGATCTTATCGAAGAGATTGCAAAGGTTATAAAGCCAAAATCTGAAATTGGTGCACACGATAAGCCGGCCATCACCATGTTGTTAAAAACTCATGAACCGAAGAAGAAGGCCACCTATTTTAAATGTAAACGAGAATTTTCTGAGGCAATCGTTTTACATTTTGTAAAGGAGAAAGAAGTTGGTAGAAGTCGCTTTCACAAAAATAACCAGACCAGCATTTTCATTTTGAAATAGGGAAATTAGCCCTTCAATAATTTTTTAAGATCTGGATGGTGCTGAGAAGTTAAAAACTCTGTTACATTAAACTCAGCAAGTTTGTGGATATAGAAAGGATCTTCCTGAATGATTTCCTCAAGTGCTTCCTTTGACTTAGCCAACGCCAGAATGATGCCACCCGTTCTTGGCACCTTTCGTCCGGATGCTACAAATACATTTAGCTTATAATATTTATGCAGATATTTCACATGATCGGTCATGTGGGTATCCAATTCCTCCAGAGGCACTTTATAAGTAAGATTGATGATGAACATGCGATTTGCTTTTTTTTGTTATAAAACCAACATTTTCCGCAATCAAAAAAACAGCTTGATTGATGTGCAACTTTATAGTAAGTTTAATAAAACTACAACGATGAAATCAATTTGGCACGGTATCACCCTTCTTGCATGGCTGATAATTTTCTCAGCCATGAAGCCCTCAACACCAGCTGAAAAATGGGTCAAACTATTTGATGGCAAAACATTAGCAGGTTGGAAGGCCGGTGAGCATCCCTCAACATTTACGGTTGCCGATGGTGCCATCGTTGTGTTTGGAGAACGAGCGCACTTGTTTTATGAGGGCGCAATTGGGAATCATACCTTTAAAAACTTTGAATTTAAAGTAAGCGTGATGACTACGCCTGGATCTAACTCAGGCATCTTTATCCATACCGCCTATCAAGAGGAGGGCTGGCCATCCAAAGGATATGAGATTCAAGTAAACAACACCCACACCGATTGGCGTAAAACAGGAAGTGTGTATG
This sequence comes from uncultured Cytophagales bacterium, assembly GCA_963787095.1. Classification (GTDB taxonomy): domain Bacteria; phylum Bacteroidota; class Bacteroidia; order Cytophagales; family Cyclobacteriaceae; genus ELB16-189. The sequence continues at coordinate 4,821 of CAWBCB010000103.1, forward strand.
CGGTGCAAGATGTGAAAGAAGCACCTGCTAAAGACAACGAATGGTTTACACAACACATCATAGTTCAGGGGAAAAAGATTACTGTGAAGATCAACGACAAAGTAATTAACGAATATACAGAAGGTGAAAATGGAAGATTAAGTAGTGGCACCATTGCGTTGCAAGGTCATGATCCAAAAAGTAAAGTCTTTTATAAGGATGTGATGATTAAGATACTTCCTGATTGAAGACGCAAAACTTTTTTACTTAAATCATTTTGAATTCAAAAAATATCTGACTTACCTTTGCATCATGCTAAAGAAAGCAACATATAATTTTAACAACAAGCCGGGTAGTGATATTCGGTTTGAGCCCTGGATTCTCAGTTGATCTTTTTCTGATCACTCGCTGTGAACCCGGGCATTGTCCGGGTTTTTTTATTTTAACACTGGATAGTTTAAAAAAATTAAGGTGACAGGTGTCGCATGAAATTGCTATGTCTTACGCAGAAATAGTAAATGAAAACAGATTGAATCTTGAAAGGAGAAATAAGATTCAATCTCAAAAGAAAAAGTTATGAAACGGAAAATGTTAAGCGGGAAAGACTTAGTGAAACTGGGATATCCTGAAGGTCGTGCCATAGGTATGGCAATCAATACGGTAGTAAAATACTTTCGCAGAAGTGAGAAGGAAGAGATTTATACTTTGCTAAAGGCAGTATTAGCTGCACCGAAAGAATTCATCAATGATTCTATTTGGAATAAAGTAGCGCTTGAATTAGTTCCAAAAGAACGAAAATCGAGAATACATGAGTTAAACAAAAACCGACTTGACTACCGAATTTTTGGTGCCAGTGAAATAGAAGAAGGAGCACGCAATCAAATGGAAATTGCAATGAAACTACCTGTTACGGTAGCGGGCGCATTGATGCCTGATGCGCACCAGGGCTATGGATTGCCCATTGGTGGTGTGTTGGCTACGGATAATGTTGTTATACCGTATGCGGTTGGAGTTGATATTGGCTGCAGGATGTGCTTAACTGCATTTGCGCTCGATGAGAAATTTTTACAACGGCATCGAAGTAATCTTAAGCAGATTTTGCTCGACAACACGTGCTTTGGGAATGAAGTTTTTAAAAGACCTAAAGAACATAATGTGTTGGAAAGTAAACTCTTCAACGAGATTACCATGCTAAAGTCATTGCAAGGCAGGGCCGCGCGTCAAATAGGTTCATCGGGAAGTGGAAATCACTTTGTTGAATTTGGATTGATGGAGGTGGCTGAACAAAATGAGTGGAACCTTGATGCGGGTAATTATTTAGCGTTATTGTCACACTCAGGTTCACGTGGATTAGGTGCTGAAATTGCGAGGCATTACACGCGAGTAGCAAAGCAAGTTTGTTTGCTTCCCGGTGATGCTTCAAGTTTAGCTTGGTTGGATTTGAATACAGAAGCCGGACAAGAGTATTGGCTCGCCATGAATTTAGCAGGTGACTATGCTTCTGCAAATCATCATCAAATTCATGAACGCATTGCAAGTGTGTTAGGAGAAAGAGCCATGCTGCGTGTAGAGAACCATCACAACTTTGCGTGGAAAGAAACGCTAGCAGATGGCAATGAAGCAATTGTTCATCGCAAAGGGGCAACCCCTGCGGGCGAAGGAGTGTTGGGAATTATTCCAGGATCAATGACAGCCCCAGGCTTTGTAGTGAAAGGAAAAGGAAATACTAGTTCATTGAACTCGGCTTCTCATGGGGCGGGTAGAATGATGTCACGAAGTGCGGCTAAGCAAAGTATTACCAATAAAATGGTGAGACAAGAATTAACCAGGCATGAGGTGGATTTAATGGGGGGAGGTACAGATGAAGCACCTATGGCCTACAAAGACATTCGGATGGTGATGAACCATCAGCATGAACTTGTGGAAGTGCTCGGAACTTTTGTTCCGAAGATTGTGCGGATGTGTGGAGATAATTCACCAGCCGAAGATTAGCGTAAGGTTTCAAGTTCAACACATCAGGTTGAGATGAAATCTTAAGCCTGAGAATTAAAAACTTGAAATTATGGTACAAATTGAATGGATGGAAAAATACCTGAATGAGGCTGAACAGATGATGTACAACAATCAGGTGAAGGAAGGATTGGAATTACTAGATAGCTTGTTGTATGATGAGCCTGGCTATGGAAGTCTCCACAACCATATTGGTTGGGCGCATTTATATTACACAAGCGATACAAGTAGAGCAGAATTGCACTTTAATATGGCTATTCGTTTTGAAGAGTTATTTGCTCCACCTTATTTACACTTGGGTGTTTTGTATATCCGACTTGGCAGATATAGTGATGCAATCACTATTCTAAAAAAAGGATTAACTGCGCATCAGCCCAACAAAGTTGCATTGCTTCAACACATCGCTCAAGCATATGAACTTCGTAGTGAATGGAGTAAAGCCATCAAGACTTATAAAGCAGCAATGTTGTCTTCTGTAGTTGATCGCGAGATGGATAGTTTGATAGCCAACATTAAAAGATGCCGCAAAAAGAGAGTGGTGCTTTTTCTATCAGGTAACTGAGAGAAAGTACCATCAGCATGATAATAAGTGCTAAACAGAAAGTTGGACGAATGAACCGTGGCTAAAAAATTGGCCACGGTTTAACTAAATATTATTCTACCGTAACGCTCTTAGCTAAGTTACGAGGCTGATCAACATTACAGCCACGCATCACTGCAATGTGATAAGATAATAACTGAAGCGGCACTACAGAAATTAACGGCATTAATGATTCCGTTACGTGCGGCACTTCAATTACAAACTCACTCATTTTAGGAATCTGTGTATCGCCCTCAGTAACAATGGAAATTACCCGGCCTTTGCGCGCCCTTACTTCTTGAATGTTAGAGACCACTTTTTCGTAGGAGCTATCTTTTGTAGCAATAAAGGCAACTGGCATTTCTGTATCAATCAAGGCGATGGGGCCGTGCTTCATTTCAGCAGCAGGATATCCTTCGGCATGGATGTACGAAATCTCTTTTAGTTTCAATGCTCCTTCAAGGGCAACCGGGAAATTGTACCCACGGCCGAGATAAATAAAATTGGTTGAATCTTTAAACTCGTTTGCAATAAGTTTAATCTGATCATTAAGAGCCAACACCTTTTCCACCTTAGCGGGAAGGTTCTCCATCTCCACCAAAATCTCATTGAATTTCTGTTCGGTGATGGTGCCTTTTTTCTCAGCAACTATCAACGCAATCATGTTAAGCACTGTTAGCTGGGCAGTAAATGCCTTCGTACTCGCTACACCAATTTCAGGGCCAGCATGAGTATACGCACCCGCATGGGTAGCACGGGGGATGGATGAACCAACCACATTGCAAACACCAAAAATTATAGCGCCTTTTGATTTGGCCAATTCAATAGCCGCTAACGTATCAGCGGTTTCACCGGATTGAGAAATAGCGATCACTACATCGCCTTCGCGGATAATTGGGTTTCTATATCTAAACTCAGATGCGTATTCTACTTCAACCGGTACGCGGCAAAATTCTTCAAAGAAATATTCGGCCACCAAGCCGGCATGCCATGATGTACCGCACGCAATAATTATAATACGATCGGCTTGAACAAGTTTATTTAAGTATTCACGCAAGCCTCCTAAAACCAATCTACCGGAAACAGAATCTAACCGACCGCGCATGCAATCTTTAATGGATTTTGGTTGCTCAAAGATTTCCTTAAGCATGAAATGCTCGTAGCCACCTTTTTCAATAGCCTCCAACTCCATGTCTACCGTTTGCACGTAAGGAGTTAGCGGTAAATTCGAGGTGTCTTTGATCGTGAGTTTACCATCATTAATAATCGCAATCTCCTGATCGTTTAAATAGATTACTTCGTTGGTATATTCAATAATAGGTGTTGCATCAGAGGCCATAAAAAATTCACCCCGACCAACGCCTAGTACCAGCGGACTTCCTTTTCGGGCAGCGATTAGCAAGTTAGGATCGTCAAAAGACATGACAACAATCGCGTAAGCGCCAACTACTTTCGTAAGCGCCAGACGAACTGCTTCTTCGATAGAACAATTTTCATTGTCTTTGATGTCTTCAATGAAATGAATAAAAACTTCGGTGTCTGTTTCGCTGAGGAAGGTATGTCCCTTTCTTAAAAGTTCTTGTTTTAGGGCAGAATAGTTTTCAATAATTCCGTTGTGGATAATTGCCAGATTTTTAGTGGCTGAATAATGCGGATGTGCATTTTCATCGTTGGGTTCACCGTGGGTCGCCCAACGGGTGTGCCCCATTCCAATTTTACTATTCAGGTTTTGACCTTTAAGAAAGGATTCTAACTCAGCAACCTTCCCTTTCTTTTTATAAATGTTTAATCCTCCATTTAATAAGGCAATACCTGTGCTATCATATCCTCGGTACTCAAGCCTTTTTAATCCTTTAATGATTACTTCATGGGCTTGGCGATGGCCAACGTAGGCAACAATTCCACACATAATTTTCTAAGGATTTCCGGTGATTATTGGACGGGTATAATAGATTTTTAGTTTGATTCCATCTTTTGGAAAAACTGTACGATTAACAGCCTTGCCATTAGGTGGATTTGACGGGATGATGGCTAGATAGGGGAATTTATTAGCCTTATTATTAAAAAGCTTTTGAAAAAATAAAGTTGGGAATGACAAGTACGTCTGCGTGGTTGCTGTGTACTTCATTTCCAAAACATTTCCACCATCTTCAGCTAGTAGTAAACTATTAATGTTGTTAGCCAAATAACCTTCAAATAAGAAATAGTCGGCAGTGTCCCGTGCAGTAGTTAGTTTTTTCAAATGGTTATTTGAACGTAACATAGCTAACGTTAGAGAAGTTGGTGGAGCAAAATTTTCTGATGGAATAACATTTTCAATGGATAACTCTGCGGAACTTATTATTGCATCGGGCACATCAGCCATGTGTTCGTAAAACTTAGATAGATCTAGTTTTGTGACAATAGAAGTTCCACTTTGGATATATCTGTAATTTCCTGGATCATAAGGTAAACTAAAGGTATTAAGTCCTCCTAACTCGGAGCCAGAACGGTCGGCCGTAATTTGCGAAAATGAAATTAAGCCGGAGAGAGAAAATGTAAGCACTTTATTTCCATCGTCATCGTGATAATAGAGGGCCAAAAAAGTATTACCTCCATTTGTCAAACCAACAACTTTATCAGCATCTTCAGGCACTATAACAAGACCCTTAAAAATATCTGTAAAAAATTCCACATTGGTAAATAATGTGTCTTCATAGTTAAAAGCATCAAACAATCTTTCGCCAAAGGCATCATTTAACTTGATCTTAGTGGTTAAGACAGAATCAGCATCGGTGTCTTCAAACTCAGATTTGAAATAATCGGCATTTATTTCAACCTCAGCAGCGCCAATAGGGCTAGGGTCGAATGACACTGAAGAGTTAGAAAAATAGTTATTACTAAAATTCAACTTTTGGGTAATTTCATGGACGGCAAAGGTTTGTTTTGTTTTACCACCTGCTCCGTAAGAATAGAAGTCGTATTGAATTTGCAATGCAATTGAATCAAATTGGGCAGTAGATGCTTTCTTTGGAAAAGAAAGTGGCCTGAATTGAGCGAAAGCCTTTGCTTCAATAGTGCCAAAAACCGGATCCACATACTTACCCATTAATAAACGGGCTAGACTATTTGTAACGATTCCTGACGGAAGAGAATCCAGCCAAAGCACACTGCTTTCAACAGGGATTTCGGTGTAGAAAACCTTAAACTTTTGCTGCCCACTAAACCCGATAAAATTCAGGTCTTCTTCGCACGAAAATAAAATGACAATAAGAGAGAGAAGGATGGCGCTTTTAGCCCACCAGCTCTGTATATAGGTTATAAAACGATTCTGTATAGTTGTCGTCTTGTTCGATGGTTTCAATTTTCGTTTCTTTTAGCTTCTTAACTAATCCTTCTAACTTTTTATTGTCTCCACCCATAGAAACAATGTCTGAGAATTGAGCGCCCAACTTAATGAACCCTTCATAATCTGCAGTTTTCAAGTGACCTAGCATGGTGTCTTCAATATCCATCATGCGCACTTTACCCATCAGGTCGCCCTTAAATTTATGCGTAAAGCTATTGTCATAAATAGTGAAAACGGTTTTCGTGTTTTTGAACAACGGATCATTCTTGTACGTGGTTTTCAAATACAATGGAATGAAGCTGGTAATCCAATCATTACAATGCACCACATCAGGCGCCCAGCCTAGTTTGCGCACGGTTTCAATTACTCCTTTGCAAAAGAAAATAGCACGCTCATCATTGTCCTCATAAAACTTGTTAGCTTTATCATGGAACATTGATTTGCGGTGAAAATAATCTTCATTATCGATAAAATAAACCTGAAGCTTGGCATTAGGAATGGAAGCAACTTTAATCACTAAAGGCTTCTCCTCATCGCCCACAGCGATGTTGATTCCGGAAAGTCTGACTACCTCGTGTAACCGATTCTTCCTCTCATTGATCAAACCAAACCTCGGCACCAGAATACGGATCTCCATACCTCTTTCCTGCATAGCTTGAGGAAGTTTTCTGACAAAGTCAGCAACCTCGGTGGTCTGCAAAAAAGGGTTGATCTCACTGGCTACATAAAGAATACGGATTTTAGACATAATATGAGTTTTTAATTCAGCTCGAAAAACAGAACCACAAAAATACGGAATTTTAACCCCGCTTTCAACTTATCTTTCAAGATAAGCCCTATATTTGCGACCCTTTAAAAAGGCCAGAAATGGATATTTTCAAGGAAATTAAACCCCTAAAGGCTTTTTTAGAGTCTGCAAAAAGAGATTCTGACTCCGTTGGTTTTGTGCCTACTATGGGCGCTCTTCACCAAGGACATCTTTCCCTCATCCAAGCTTCGAAACGAGAAAACGCAAAAACAATTTGCAGTATTTATGTCAATCCAACCCAGTTTAACAACCCTGATGACCTGGCTAAATACCCTAAGACTTTAGATAAGGATATTGCCTTATTAACGAAGGCAGGATGTGATGTTCTTTTTTGCCCGGAAAACAATGAGATGTATTCCACTAAACCTGGTCTTAATTTTGATTTTGGTTCGTTAGAGAAAGTGCTGGAGGGAAAATTTCGTCCAGGACACTTTAACGGTGTGGCGCTAGTTATTTCAAAACTCTTTCATATTGTTAGTCCCAATAAAGCCTATTTCGGGCAAAAGGATTTTCAGCAATTTAAAATCATTGAAAAGTTAGTTGAAGAACTGAAGTTTGATGTTGCGCTAAGGTGTATGCCTATTGAAAGAGAACCAGATGGGCTAGCGATGTCATCACGTAATTCGCGACTCACTCAAGAGCAAAGGAAAAAAGCAATTACGCTGCATGAATGTTTACAGCTGGCTCATAACCTGATAAAAGAAGGAGAAAGTATAACCTCAATTCATGAGAGGGTTAGAAGTAGGTTCTCTCAAATTGATGACGTAAAACTTGAATATTTTGAATTGGCAGATACTTCAAACTTAATGAGTCTGAAAAACGTTGCAGATAAATCCAACAAAGCGATATTGCTTATTGCTGGGTATGTGGGTGAGGTACGATTGATTGATAATTTATTGATTACAGAATGAGAATTGAAGTTTTAAAATCAAAAATACACCGGGTAAAAATTACAGAAGCAGAATTGCATTATGTAGGGAGCATTACCATTGACTCTGATTTAATGGAGGCCGCAAATCTAATAGAAGGAGAAAAGGTGCAGATTGTTAATATCAATAATGGTGAGCGTTTAGAAACCTATGTCATTAAAGGCGAGTCAAATTCGGGAACAGTTTGTTTGAATGGGCCCGCGGCTCGCAAAGCTCAGGTGGGAGATGTTGTAATAATTATTTCGTATGCTTCGATGGAATTTGAGGAAGCTAAGAAATTTAAACCATCTTTGATTTTCCCTGATCCTGATAATCGGTTAATTTGAAACCTTTAAACTAATCCTATTGCATCCAAAGTTAAAGTCCGCCCTACAGTACCTGGTCATGATTGCCATAACAGTCGCTTTGTTGTGGCTTTCGTTGCGTGGCTTAAATGTGGAGGGTGAGGATAAGTCAGAATTTATTTGGAATGCCTGGAGGAAGTGTGATAAGGGATATTTATTAATAATGGCAGTGGTAGCTATGTCTAGCCATTTGTTGCGCGCTGTGCGTTGGAGAATGCTGTTAGAGCCAACTGGTAATAAAGTATCGTTGGGTAATAGCTTCCTGTCTTTGATGATTGGCTATTTGGTAAATATGGCTGTACCGCGTGGGGGAGAAGTTTCAAGATGTTATAATCTTTATAAGTTAGAAGAAACTCCGGTGGAGGTTTCATTCGGAACTGTAGTTGTCGAGCGCATCGTGGATTTGATTTGCCTCATCTTATTAATCGGAATTTCTTTTATTGTTGAGTGGACTCGGTTAAAAACTTTTATTGATACACTGGATTTCTCGAGGTCAGGCAGTTCTTCTTTTCCTATTTGGATTTTAATAGCAATTGTTCTTTTAATAGGATTTATAGTAGCCGTGTATTTGTTACGCAACAATCAGAAATTAAGAAAAATATTGCTGGGCTTTAAAGATGGCGCGATGGCTATTTTTAGATTAAAGAATAAAACACTTTTTGTTTTTTATTCCATTGCTATCTGGGCGCTTTATTTTGTGATGAGTTATTTTGTGGTAATCGCTTTTCCTGAAACGCGCGATCTTGGCGCTAGTGCGGTACTCACGTTGTTTGCTATTGGTTCTATTGCTATGGCTGCCCCGCTGCCAGGGGGCGCGGGATCGTATCATACATTAGTTCCGTTAGGGCTCGTGATGTTATACAACCTGCCAAAATCAGATGCCATTGCATTTGTTTTCATTTTCCACGGCTGGCAAACTGTTATAATGATTCTGGCTGGAGTAATATCTTTGATAGTTAGTTACCTGATCATTCGATGGAAGAAAGTGCCCACAAAATAGTTAGCCTGAGTGAAGCAAAAGCAAAAGTAAAAACCTGGCAACAAGCAGGGAATAAAGTCGTTTTTACCAATGGTTGCTTCGATCTTATTCATCTTGGGCATGTGGATTATCTTGAGAAGGCGAGAGCGTTAGGTCAAAAATTGGTACTTGGGTTAAATACAGATGATTCAGTAAGCAGGTTTAAAGGACCGGAGCGACCCCTGCAGGATCAAAATTCGCGGGCAAGAGTGCTTGCCGCCATGCAGTTTATTGATTTGGTAGTTTTTTTTAATGAAGACACACCCTTGTTATTAATTTCTGAATTAGAACCGGATGTTTTGGTTAAGGGAAGTGACTATTTGACAGAAAATATAGTTGGCGCAGATGTTGTTCAAAAAGCCGGAGGAGTGGTAAAAACCATCGATTTTGTTCCTGGTTACTCGACCACCCGAATTGTAGAAAAGATTAAAAAAACTTAATAAATAAAAACTATGGGATTTGGAGCATTGATTATTACAGGATTCTTCATGCTGGTAGGTTGGATTGTAAGTTCACGGCTGAAGAACAAATTCAAAAAATATTCTGAGATTCGTTTAACCAAGGATTTGACGGGTGGTGAAATAGCGCGCCTGATGTTAGCGGATAATGGAATTAATGATGTGAAGGTTATTTCAGTTGAGGGTCAACTAACCGATCATTATAATCCAGCGGATAAGACTGTAAACTTGAGTCACGATGTGTATAATGGAAGAAATGCCGCAGCAACGGCTGTAGCCGCTCATGAATGTGGTCATGCGGTGCAACACGCTAAAGCATATAGCATGTTGCAGTTTCGCTCGGCCATGGTGCCCATTCAAAACATCAGTGCTAAGGTTATCAATATGGTATTTCTTGCCATGATGTTTGGTTCCTTCCTCTTCAGAGGATTGTTCTCCTATGACTTTGCTTTAATGGTAATCATTGCATGTTATGGTGTTTTTGCTCTGTTCGCTCTAGTTACCCTTCCGGTAGAATTTGATGCAAGCAAGAGAGCTTTGGCGTGGATTGAAAATCGGGGCATCGTAACGCGCCAGGAACATGATATGGCAAAAGATGCATTAAACAGCGCAGCCATGACGTATGTGGTTGCCGCGATTGGTGCGATCACTATGCTTTTATACTATGTAATGATCTTCTTGGGAAGGAGAGATTAGAATTGAGCTAAAGAAATTATAATTTGCAGGTCTGTGATAAACTCACAGACCTTTTTTTTGTTCTTGAATTGAAGTTAACTTGACGCTATGAATTTTGAATTATCCGAAGAACAATTGGCAGTGCAAGCAGCCGCTCGCGACTTTGCTCAAACAGAACTTTTGCCTGGTGTAATTGAACGCGATACGGAACAAAAATTTCCGACAGAGCAAATCAAAAAAATGGGCGAGCTGGGTTTTATGGGCATGATGGTTGACCCAAAGTATAATGGGGGCGGTATGGACACTATATCCTACGTACTTGCCATGGAAGAAATATCAAAGATTGATGCTTCAGTTTCGGTTTGTATGTCTGTAAACAATTCATTGGTATGTTGGGGGCTTGAAACATTTGGCAATGAAGAGCAGAAAGAAAAATATTTAAAACCTTTGGCGGCTAAAGGGATTGGCGCGTTTTGTTTATCAGAACCGGAAGCAGGATCGGATGCAACGAGCCAACGAACAACCGCAGAAGATAAAGGAGATTACTACTTGTTAAACGGAACAAAAAACTGGATCACCAATGGTAAGAGTGCAAGCACCTATTTGGTAATTGCACAGACGGATTCTTCAAAACGTCACAAAGGAATTAATGCATTGATCGTTGAGCGGGGTATGGAAGGTTTTGTGGTTGGAAAGAAAGAAGATAAGATGGGTATTCGTGGTTCCGATACCCATTCGCTCATGTTCACCGATGTAAAAGTTCCAAAAGCAAACCGAATAGGTGATGATGGCTTTGGTTTTACGTTCGCCATGACAACGTTGAATGGTGGTAGAATAGGAATTGCATCGCAGGCATTGGGTATTGCAGCCGGTGCATATGAATTAGCGCTTAAATATTCTAAAGAAAGAAAGGCTTTCGGCAAACATTTATCCGAACATCAGGCTATACAGTTTAAACTGGCAGACATGGCTACAAAAATCGACAGTGCTCGATTATTAATCTGGAAGGCGGCCACATTAAAAGATCAAAAGAAAGATTTTGTGAAAGCGGCTGCGATGGCAAAATTGTATGCATCACAAATTGCACAGGAGGTAACTACAGAAGCAGTGCAAATACATGGCGGCTACGGGTATGTAAAAGAATTCCATGTTGAGCGCTTGATGCGCGATGCCAAGATCACCCAGATTTA
>CAWBCB010000104.1:0-38687 GCA_963787095.1 uncultured Cytophagales bacterium
CCTTGTCTTTTAGCTGATCATATTTCAAAAAAGCTGCGTTCGCTTTTTTATGATCACCTATTTGCATGTAGGCATTACTTAACTCCTTGTAGGCAAGATGAAGAAAGTAATTATCACTAAATCGCTCCGTAGCAACAGCTAAACATTTTTCTAAACTTGCAATAGCATGCGAAGATTCGCCCATTAGATTTTGTAACTTTCCCAATTCCAACCACGAGCGCATACTCATGAAATTATTTTTTAGCAGGGCAGAATAACGGATTGCATTTCTTGCAGATACTTCAGCTCTAGGATAGTCCTTTGTAAGGGTATACACTTCACATAACGAAATATAAATATCAGCCAGGTTGTTATAAAACTGATAGCGTTCGCTAATGACAAGAGCCTGATTAAAGTAGTCTAACGCACGGATGGAATTTTTTTTCTTCATGTAGTTGTTTCCAATCACATAAAGAGTGAAACTGAAATCCATATCGTCTATTCCCCGCTGCATATAAAGTTCTTCTGATTTCAACCCATACTCTACTCCTTTATCAAACTTTGATTGCTTCCAAAAAATATTACTCAAGTCGCTATATGCCATCGCTTGAGCTCTTATGTCTTTTAATGAATCTCCCAGCTGCAAGCCTAACAAAGCATAATCAGCAGCCTTACTTAGCAGTCCTTGGCGCTCCATCACATAGCCAATCTGAGTATACAAATGAGGCCAGTCTTTTTTGGATAATTTTGCTTTCGCAGATTCCAGAAGAAGCAAAGCGGTATCTAATCTATCTTGACGAAGCAAAATAGCTCCCATCGTAGTTTGTAATCGCCCCTGCCAAACCGGATTATTAACAGAAACCGTTACTCTATAAATAGAGTCTGCCAATGTGAGTGCTTTATCAAGATTGCGTGTGTGCCAATAGTAAGCAAGGTCATTGCCAATCGTGAACTTAATCGTATCAGGTAGAGGTTGTTTTAACGCTCTGGAAAGAATTGTTAAATAGGTGGAGTCGAAATCATCCGTATCTTCAAAGACAGCCTGGTAAGGGTTAGGTCTGGATAAGTCTATTATCTGAGCTTGACTAACCCGAATTACGAATAAAAAGTTTATTACTATGATTATCCGAAGGAGACCTCGGTTAAAAAAAGATAACCCCATCTTTCAAAGATAGAATTTACAGGAAGGAAAGCTCGAAATGCCAATAAAAGAATTGATCAAAAATTGATTCGGAAATCCAAAAGACACTTGCTTAAAGCTACCTTTGCGCCATGCAGAATAATCCAATCGCGTCCCACGCAGAGTATTTAAAGAATCTTTCCATTGCCGAATTCAATGAGATGCAAACTGCTGTCATTGAAAAGACAGCAACAACCAGCAATCTTATGCTATTGGCTCCTACCGGCTCTGGCAAAACACTTGCATTCTTAGTGCCTCTGGTCGATAAACTATCAGAACAAGTGGCTGGGGTTCAGGCGTTGATCGTTGCTCCTTCCCGGGAATTATCCTTACAAATAGAGCAGGTGTTTAAATCCATGAAAACATCTTTTAAAGTAACCTGTTGTTACGGTGGCCACTCTTCGCGTGTGGAACAAAATAGTTTAAGCGAAGCCCCCGCTGTTGTTATCGGAACCCCCGGGAGATTGGCCGATCATATTGCAAAAAAATCTTTTGATACGAATACTATCAAGCTGGTGGTACTTGACGAGTTTGACAAGTCATTACAGATGGGATTTCATAGAGAGTTGACCGTTATCTTCAAATCTCTTACCGGAAAGCAGAACCATCTCCTTACATCAGCCACTAAACTGGATGTGTGGCCTGATTTTTTACCTTTCAAAAAACCAGATACACTTAACTTCTTAAAAGATCAAGCTGAGTCTAAGCTGGAATTAAATCTGGTGAAAACTAAAAGTGACTATAAAGTTGAGACATTGATGCGATTGGTAGCCGGATTTAATCAAGAAGTGTGTCTCGTCTTTTGCAACCATCGCGATGCGGTTGATCGCATTAGTGGTTTGCTTGCACAGCATAAAATGGAGCATGGAACTATGCATGGCGCTATGGAGCAAATTGATCGCGAAAAGAATTTAATCAAGTTCAGAGGTGGAGCACACAACACATTAATAGCAACCGATCTTGCGTCACGCGGATTGGATATTCCGGAAATCAAACACGTTGTGCATTATCAATTACCTCCACAACAAGAATCTTTTATTCATCGCAATGGCCGCACGGCTCGCATGCATGCAAATGGAAAAGCATATTTGATTTTAGCTGATGACGAAACGTTACCCGACTACATTGATAAATCAATACCCGAAATTACTGTCACCAACAAATTACATTTGCCACCCCTGCCCAACTTTGTTTGCTTGTACATTAGTGCCGGAAAGAAAAATAAAATCAGTAAAGGTGATATTGTTGGGTTGCTTACAAAAAAAGGTGGCCTGCAAGGTGATGATGTTGGTTTGATTACATTACTTGACTTTGCCTCTTATGTGTCCATCAAGCGGCCTTTGGTAAAAGATGTTTTAGCCAAAATAAAAAATGAAAAATTGAAGGGGATTAAAGTGAAAATTGAAGTAGCTAATTAACGGAGGCTCGATAATAATCGCACACTTTATTCATCACACATTCTCCACATTTTGGATTTGTAGGTCGACACGTTTCGCGTCCTAAAAATGAAATGGCCATTCCTGCTTCACCCCAATCAGCTGGGTCTAACAATTCCATCATTTGTTTTTCCAATTTCTTGGGATCGGTTCCTGTTGCCAAACCCAGGCGTGGTGCAACTCGCACAACATGAAGATCAACAATAATTCCTTCCGCCTTTTTACCTGACTCACGAAGAATAACGTTGGCCGACTTCCTTCCAATCCCCGGCAATTCTGTTAAGCCCTCCAATGTAGTTGGAATGTTTTTATCCTCCTTTATAGTAGCTGACAGTTGCAAAAGCCACTTTATTTTATTCCCAAAGTTTCGAACCTTATTCACAAACGGGAGCAATGCCTCTGCAGTAGCCAACGAAAGCGCATTCATATCGGGGAAGGCTTTGAAAAATTCAGGAGCCAGCTTATTAATATTCCGATCGGAATCTTGTGCCGACAACACTACCATTACGACTAATTGATAAGTGGACTTATAATCCAGCGGATGCTGCTTGCCTTTGTATTTTTTAATAAGCGGCTGAATTTCTTTTTGCCAGTTGTGTTCCATATGAGTCTTTTTTGATCTATAAATTTAATAATTAAAACTGGTTAGCGACAGTAATTTAATATCTTCGTACCCATGTCAATTTTGTCCGGCTACGAATACGACATCCTTATATCCTAGCGCTACAACGATTACCCTCGCTTTGTAATGATTTTGATTTAGCTTAAATTTACTTCATGCAAACCATCACAATTACACTACCAGATACCAAGGAATTGGATCCAAAACAGACAGTTAAGTTTTTGGCAGCCAAACTTTATGAGGCGGGTAAAATAACACTAGGACAAGCTGCAGAAATGGCCGGATTAACCAAAGTTGCATTTGCAGAGATATTGGGAGACTTTGATGTTTCATTAATTAACTATCCAGTTACTGAAATGAAGCGTGATGCAGAGAAAATATAGCATTGTTATTGCCGACACCAGCTGTTTTATTCTTTTGGATAAGATCAACGAACTAAATTTACTGCAAAAAGTATTTAAAACAGTCACAACAACAAAGGAAATTGCCCACGAGTTTAACAAGCCATTACCTACCTGGGTGACTATCAAAGCGGCCACTAATCATCGTTATGCAGAGTTACTTGAAATTGAAATAGATAAAGGAGAAGCAAGCGCCATTGCGTTATCATTGGAAACAGATGATTCGCTACTAATACTTGATGATCAAAAAGCAAGAAGACTAGCTGAAAAGTTAAGTCTTAAGTATACTGGAACTTTAGGTGTACTATTAAAAGCAAGGGAGTTAGGGATATTGCCTGCGGTTAAACCACTTCTCCAAAAAATTCAACAAACTAATTTTCGTTTTTCCGAGAAAGTGCTAATTGAAATACTACGAGAGGCAAACGAATAACTTATCAAACAAATGTCTTCCCAACTTCGAATATGACATCTTCATCTCCCTCGCCTCAACGGTAACTGAAGTGGTGGGTACCGAATTTGCAGTTGCATCCCAAATGAATTCAATCTTTCAGTAAACAATCCCTTCCCTGATTTTTATATCTTTAAATCTTACTAAATCAAATTTATGAGTTCGGGAAATTCAGTACGCGTGCTGGTAGTAGGGTGCGGTAACATGGGCGCTTCACATGCGATGGCCTATCATACCAACAATGGCTTTGAGATTTGTGGCATTGTTTCCATCGGAAAAAGTAAGGAAGTATTGAATGCAAAACTCGGTGGTGGATATCCGTTATTCAGCAGCTATGAAGAAGCCTTAAAAAAAACGAAACCGGATGCTGTCTGTATCTCCACCTACCCCGATACACATGAGAGCTTTGCCATTCAAGCACTCAATAATGGGTGCCACGTGTTTATTGAGAAACCACTTGCCGATACAGTAGCAGGAGCAGAAAGAGTAATGGCAGCTGCGATAAAAGCAAATAAGAAACTGGTAGTGGGATATATTCTTCGTCATCACCCCTCATGGGAACGTTTCGTACAATTAGCACACACATTGGGCAAGCCATTGGTGATGCGCATGAATCTCAATCAACAGAGTCATGGTATAATGTGGGATGTACACAGAAATTTGATGAAAAGTCTGAGCCCTATTGTGGATTGTGGCGTTCATTACATTGATGTAATGTGCCAGATGACACGCAGCAAGCCCATGCAAGTTTCTGCCATTGGTGCGCGGCTTACAGAAGACATTCCAGCAGGAAATTATAATTACGGTCAACTACAAATTCGGTTTGAAGATGGCTCCGTGGGCTGGTATGAAGCAGGCTGGGGCCCGATGATTAGTGAAACAGCTTTCTTTGTGAAAGATGTAATTGGTCCTAAGGGCTGCGTATCAATTGTAGCTAAAGATGCAGGCGCCAGCGGTAAATCCGATTCCGTGGAAGCGCACACAAAAACGGAATCGTTGCGATATCATCATGCCGATATCGATGATAAAAATAATTTCACAAAGCAGGACGAATGGATTGACTTACAAGATGAACCTGACCATCAGGAGTTGTGTAATCGCGAACAACGTTATTTCCTGAAAGCAATTGATGAAAATCTTGACCTGACCGATCACATGCAGGATGCTGTAAATAGTTTGCGAATTGCATTTGCCTGCGATGAATCGGTGCGAACAGGAAAGGTGGTTTTACTATAAACTCCCCTGAAAAAAATTTCGTCCATTAATGTCTTAATGCACGGAAAGTCGAGAATTAAAATAGCACCAAATTGCATTTCGTAAAATCCGGTTTTGATGGGTTATAACGTCCATTAACCGTACATCCATTTATTTAATCTCACTCCCCTTTTTTTATATATTTTGCCGATTAGAACAATAACCATTAACCTATGAAGAATAGAATACTCTTATTCGTTGCTTTTCTCCTTTCGGGATGGGCCGCCTCGGCTCAGGAAACGTTTCCCCGAAATGATGTGAAAGACAACCGAGCAGGCTTATATGCCTTTACCAACGCCACCATTGTGGTCGATCCACAAACAACACTGCAAAATGCAACCTTACTTATAAAGGGAAATCGCATTGAACAAGTCGGGGTAAATCTTGCCGTGCCTAAAGGCTATGCAACCATCGACTTAAAAGGGAAATATATTTATCCTTCATTAGTGGATATGTATACCAGCTATGGCTTGCCCGATGTTGAACGGGTTCGCGGTCGCGGGTTTGGTGGTTCTGAACAAATGGAATCGGCTACCAAGGGTGCATACAATGCCAATCAGGCAATTCGTTCGCATTACAATGCAGCTGATGAATTTACCATCAATACAAAAACTGCAGACGAATTAAGAAAACTTGGTTTCGGTGCTGTGCTTACTTCAAAACCAGATGGACTTGCACGAGGAACCAGCGCGTTTGTATCGCTCAACGAAAAGAATGATAACACAGCTTTGATCAAACAAAAAGTTGCGGCCAATTATTCATTAGAGAAAGGAACCTCCACCCAAACCTATCCTACTTCTATGATGGGTTTCATTGCCCTGTTGCGCCAAACCTATATGGATGCTGAGTGGTTCGGAAGTCAGAGTCCACGTCCCTTTGCGGATAATTCTTTGGAGGCTTGGATTCAAAATCAACGCCTGCCGCAAGTATTTGCTGCCACCAATTGGATGAATGTGTTGCGCGCTGATAAAATCGGAGATGAATTTGGAGTTCAATATATTATTAAAGGCGATGGGGATGAATACAAACGCGTTGCTGATATAAAAGCAACAAAGGCTTCATTAATCATTCCTGTTAATTTTCCTGATGCGTATGATGTCGAAGATCCATTTGATGCTGAAAAAGTTTCGTTAGCCGATATGAAACATTGGGAGCTTGCCCCTACCAACCTGGCTACGTTAGAAAAAAATGGAATTCCATTTTCCATTACTACCTCCGGTCTTAGAAAAACCTCTGACTTCCTTCCTAATGTAAGAAAAGCAATCGAAAACGGACTTACTGAAACTGCAGCATTAAAAGCATTAACCACCACCCCTGCACAACTTTTGAAAGTAGATGATCTGGTAGGTAGTTTAAAGAAAGGCTTGCTTGCTAACTTCATTATCACTTCAGGAAAATTATTTGATGAGAAAACAATCATCCATCAAAACTGGGTGCAGGGTGAACAATATTCAATCAAGTCATTAGATACGCGTGACTTCAGTGGCAATTATAATCTTTCCCTAAACGGACAAACATATAATCTTGAAGTAACTGGCGAAGCAGGAAGTCATAAAGCCAAAATAAAAGTAAACGATTCTACTTCATTGGATGTTACTTCAACATTCGGGAATGATTTAATTACCATTAGTTTCAAACCACAAAAACAACCGGGTAGCATCAGACTTTCAGGTTGGAGTGAAACAACCGGCTGGAAAGGAAAAGGACAATTAGCCGATGGTACCTGGATTACCTGGTCAGGCACACGCACCGGAGATATTCAAGTTAAGGATGCAAAGAAGCCTGGTGCCAACGATAAGAAAGAAGAACTTGGTAAAGTAATCTATCCGTTCACGGGCCATGGCTACCCCGCCCTGCCTGCAACGGAAACATTGCTTATCAAGAATGCTACGGTTTGGACAAATGAAAGTGATGGCATTTTAAAAGATACCGATGTGCTTTTGAAAGATGGTAAGATTTCAAAAATAGGAAAGAATCTTTCAGACGCCAGTGCCAAAGTAGTTGATGGAACTGGTAAACACTTAACATCCGGAATCATTGATGAGCACTCGCACATTGGTGTGAGTAGCATTAACGATGTAGCAGCCAATTCAGGCATGGTTCGCATTGGCGATAACATTGATGCCGAGAGCATAAATGTTTATAGGGCGTTAGCAGGTGGTGTAGTTGCCGTTCAAGCGTTACACGGATCGGCCAATCCAATTGGTGGTCAATCGGCATTAATCAAATTACGCTGGGGCGAATCTCCAGAGAATTACAAAATTCAAGGGGCTGATGGGTTTATTAAATTCGCATTAGGTGAAAACGTAAAACGCAGCAGCAACGCAAGTTCTATTCGTTATCCACAAAGCCGCATGGGTGTTGAGCAAGTGTATGTAGATGCGTTTACAAATGCTCGCGAGTACGAAAAGAAATGGAGCGCCTATAACAGTCTTTCTTCAAAAGAAAAACCTTTGGCATTAAAGCCACGTAGGGATTTGGTTGACGAAACCATGCTAGAGATTTTAAATAAGAAAAGATTCATTTCCTGCCACTCGTACGTACAATCAGAGATTAACATGTTGATGAAAGTTGCCGAGCGCTTTAACTTCCGTATAAACACATTTACTCACATTTTGGAAGGCTATAAAGTTGCCGATAAAATGGCTGAACACGGAGTAGCTGCTTCTACGTTTGCCGATTGGTGGAATTATAAGTGGGAAGTGCGTTATGCGATTCCTTATAACGCGGCTATTATGCACCGCGCAGGCGTTGTTACCGCCATCAACTCAGATGATGCTGAGATGGGTCGTAGATTAAATCAGGAAGCCGCTAAGTCTGTGAAATATGCGGGCATGAGTGAAGAAGATGCGTGGAAAATGGTAACTCTTAATCCTGCAAAAATGCTTCACTTAGATAATCAAATGGGAAGTATTAAAGCCGGTAAGTCTGCTGATGTTGTGCTTTGGAATGATCATCCTCTTTCAGTGTATGCTAAGCCATTGAAAACCATCATCGATGGCAAAGTGTATTTCGATGTGGAGAAAGATGAGCAGAATAACAAAGCACTTGAATCAGATCGTGCTCGATTGATTCAAAAAATGAAAAATGTGAAAAAGTCGGGTATGCCAACACAACGTGGTGAAGGCCGCAGCCAATTGCAATTTCATTGCGATGATGTATTAGGATATGAAACTGTACTTGAAGATTAAATTGAAAAATAAAGAGATATGAAAAAGTTAATCTACATACAATTTGTGGCTTTGTTCATTGTTCAGCTTGCCTGGGCACAGAAGCCTGTTCCTGCGAAACCACAATCAAAACCAATTGCACTTACCGGTGGTGTTGCTCACATTGGCAATGGCCAGGTAATTCAAAATTCGCTTATCACTTTTGACAAAGGAAAACTTACTGCTGTTGCTGATGCTACTGTCATTAAAACTGATTTATCAGGTTATGAAGTAATCAACATTGCGGGTAAGCATGTTTATCCTGGTTTCATTTTACCTAGCTCACAAGTGGGTTTGCAAGAAGTGAGTTCAATCCGTGCCATGTCTGATAACTCAGAAGCTGGTGAGATGAATCCCAATGTGCGTTCCGTCATTTCATACAATGCCGACTCAGAATATCCTCCATCCTATCGCTTCAATGGCGTGTTATTGGCAGAATCAACTCCAACAGGAGGTACTATATCTGGAAGTTCATCCCTGATGGAGATGGAAGGTTGGAATTGGGAAGATGCTTTGCATTCCGCAGATATTGCCATTCATATGAACTGGCCTGCGATTGCAAGGCGGCAGTTTGATTTCAATACATTCTCCTTTTCAGAATCACCAAATAAAGATTACGAAAAACAAGTAACTGCGTTGGAGAGTTTCTTTGCGGATGCAACTTCGTACGGTAAGTTATCTTCCAAAGAAGTAAACTTGAAATTAGAAGCCGTGCAAGGGTTGTTTGATGGCAAGAAAACGTTGATGATTCACGCCAACAATCCAAAAGAAATTGTTGAATCAGTTCGTTCAGCACAACGTGTAGGAATAAAACGCATTACAATCGTTGGTGGACTTGGGTCTCTTTTAGTTGCTGATTTTCTAAAAGAAAATAAAATTCCGGTAATCCTTCCTGCAACACATAGCTTGCCTGCCAGAACGGATGACGATGTGGATCTTCCCTACAAGTTACCATACCTGCTTTCTCAAGCTGGTGTAGTAGTTTCTATTTATGACGAAGGTTCACTTGCATGGCGCACGCAACTTACGCTTTTTATGCAGGCACTGCTGTAGCTTATGGAGTGGATAAAGAAGAAGCGCTGAAAATGATTACCTCTAATACGGCTAAAGCATTAGGTGTGGACAATCGCGTTGGAACGCTGGAGGTTGGTAAAGATGCAACCTTGTTTGTATCGGCTGGCGATGCGTTAGACTACAGAACCAATGTTCTCTCGCATGCATTCATTAGTGGCAAACTCGTAACCTTGCCGGGAAATCAACAAGAATTATACGAGCGCTATTCGAAAAAATACGGGCAAATGAAGTAGTCACTAATTAAAATTAATGCTAAAAAATAAAGCCTCTTATGGGGCTTTATTTTTTATATCAATCCAACATTGCTTTAGCTACATATCTTCTTCATTTCACCCAGCACAAATTCAATCTCCTCCATTGTATTGTACATTGAGATTCCCATGCGAGTAACGCCACCTCGCTCAAGCAATCCTAACACCTCTATGGCATGAATCGCATAAAAATGTCCATCCCAGGCAAAAATATTTTGGGATGCCAATTGATCACATACCTGCAACGGTGTTTTGCCTTCCACCGTAAACGAAACGGTAGGTGTTCGGCTTGGTGATGAGAAGTCCTGCCCCACGATTGTTATCCCCTTTAACTTGCGCAAGCCCTCATACAGTTTGCTTGCTAGCTTGTGTTCATGCTGTGAAATATTAACATAGGCATCAACAATTTTTTCCCGTAAGGTATTTCCAGTACCAAAGCTTGCAATGAATTCAACTGCAGCACCCACACCAGCAATGGCTGCATGATTTAAAGTACCCGTTTCAATAGAATCCGGTGCCACCTGCCCGGCCGTACGTAGTCTATCAGTTGGTAGCCTGTCTAACAAGCCGGGTTTACTGTACAATATTCCAACATGAGGTCCATAAAATTTATAAGCTGAGCATAATAAGAAATCACAACCAATCGCCTGTACATCAATAGCAAAATGTGGTGCGTAATGAACCGCATCGAGTAGCAACCATGCATTGTGCTTGTAGGTCAGTTCACGAATCAACTTAAAGTCATTAACCGTACCAATACTATTGGCAGACATTCCCATACAAACCAGTTTCGTGTTTTCATTGATCTTGCTGGCAAAATCATCATAGTCCAACACACCGGTTGGCAACAGGTTTACCTCACGCACCTTTACACCAAAATCCCGCAAGGTTAGCCACGGTCCGCGGTTGGCTTCATGATCAAGTTGTGTAATCAGCACTTCATCTCCTGGTTTCAGTATTCTTGACATTGCACGCGCCAACGCAAAATTTAGCGTAGTCATATTTTGTCCGATGGAAATGCAACTCTCGCTTTCAGCTCCTAACAAAGCAGCCATACAGGATCGGGTGTGTAGCACCACAGTATCTGTTTCCTTCGCAGTTAAAAATGATCCGTGTGTGTTGGCGTTTGAGTTTTTATAGTAGTGCGTGATGGTGTCAATGACCGATTGAGGAACTTGCGTGCCTGCAGGGCCATCAATAAAAACGAGTGGTTGATTATTGTGCTTCCGCTGAAGAGAAGGGAAAAGATCGCGAACAGGCGTTGGATTAGCTAACGGATTACTCATAACAATCGGATTTGTATAAGTAATAAAGATAGATATTAGCGAACGACCTTACTTACATAAACCAGGGAATTATTGCAAGGCCAAGAAGGATAAGAAACCAGAGTAGCAGCTTGCGATCAGTCTTCGACATAGAGGAATTTCTTCCGTTGTACGAAGAATAACCAATCAGGTAGGGGTGCTATCTAAATCTTTAACAAAAAGTTAACAGCCTCTTCTAATTTTTAGATCTTTTATCACCCGTTGAACGGGAGGCTAAATAAACTACTTACCATCTTGGCAGCACTCTTTTCCAATTCGGGTCAACATGCTTTCTCATTTCGGCTTCATCATCTCGTTTTCGGTACGATAATTTACGATACCTTTCTTTGCCTCTTTGGAGCTGATCATAATCCAAGGTGACACCAAGTCCTGGTCGATCTGTTATTTCAACACACCCATTTTTTATTGGAACTCTACCACCTTCCACTACTTCATCAATTGCAGACTGCCAGGGGTAGTGCGTATCGCATGCATACGTAAGGTGTGGTGTTGCTGCAGCGACATGAGCCATAGCCATCAGTGAAACCCCTAAATGACTATTGGAGTGCATCGAAAGCCCAATGTTAAACGTCTCGGCTAACTTGGCAAGGTGCTGAACCTGACGCATGCCACCCCAATAATGATGATCACACAAAATAATTTGCACTGCATCATGCTTAACGGATACGGGGATATCACCAAAAGAAGTAACTGCTACATTGGTAGCCAATGGAACATCAATACCCAACTCTAAAAGTTTCTTGCGCACTGCACCCATTCCTTCAATGCCTGCGGTTGGATCTTCTAAATATCCACCCCCTGATAATTCACGCGATAAAGCCTTACCTACTTTCACTGAGGTTTCTACCGTCCAGGCAGAGTTAGGATCAATCCGCAAAGGAACATTTGGGCCGAATTCCTGAAACATCAATTTCACCGTTTCAATTTCCTGTTCAGGGTCAAGTACTCCGGCTTTAAACTTTACTGATCCAAATCCATATTGAGCAATCATCTTTTTTACTTGCTGTACCAAAGCTTCGGGTGTGAGTGCCTCACCATATTCATCCTCTCGTTTGTCATCGCCTTCGCCCCCTCCACCGGCATGCTTATAAAATGGGTAAGCCGAAAACGGAACTTTATCACGCACACGTCCGCCTATTAAATCGCTCACCGGCATGCCTATACTTTTTCCAATCAGATCAAGACAAGCCACTTCGATGGCCGCATAGGTGCGACTGGTTTCATCTAAGGGATTTTCCCCAGGCACCAAATAAGTTTGTGATCGATCATGCCCACTGTGCTTCGAATTCATTTCAGGATTAATTGATCCGGTTAACCGAAAAGGATTTGCACCAATCACCTTTTCTTTCATGGCTTGTAAGGCATGGGAAGGAGCTTCACCTCCATACGTTTCATTTATACCAATGATGCCATCCTCACTTTCCAATTCAATAATCGTGCGCAACGCATAGGGTGCATGAAGTCCATAAGAGCTTCTAAGCGGTGGATCAGCAATAGCAATGGAGTGAATCCTAAGATCTTTAATTTTAATTGCCATAAATCATTTAATTAAATTAAGGGAAATAGTTTGGCCAATATCATGGTAACGAATAATCCTGTAAGGCCCATGACTGAGAGTAGTATCGAGAAATTTTTAATCGTCTCGCCTTCTGTGAACCCACTCATTTTACAAGCGATCCAAAATCCACTGTCGTTCATCCAAGGAAATAACTTTGATCCACAACCAATCACAATGGCAATATAAACAGGGTTGAAATTCAAGGCACCAGGACTATTCAGAGCCGTAAGCATACCCACTGCAGTTATCATAGCAACAGTAGCCGAACCCTGTGCTGTTCGAATAACTGCTGAAATAAGAAATGCTACCGGTAGCACTGCGAGTTTGTAATCTGGCATAACTGCAGCCAGCCACGTGCCAATAGAAGTTTGCTGTAACATGGCGCCAAAGGAACCTCCCGTTGCCGTGATAAGAATAATAGCCCCTGCACTGTACACTGCATCTTCAATCGGTTTTTTTAACGCCTTCAGTTTGTACTGATATTGTTTAGCAAACAAAAAAAGTGCGATAGCCGTAGCAATACACAAGGCAATAATGGGTTCACCTGCGCTATTAAAGAATGAACGAATGCTATTTGGAACATTCGAATCGATACTCCCTAATATTGTTTTACCAGCAATGAGAAACACCGGCAACGCAATTGGTAAGTTGGCCATAAAGACTGATGGCAATTGACTAACATCCTTCTCTTGCCATAGTTTCAATTCTTCAATCGATGTTTCTGAAGTTGTTCGCACCGGTATGTTCTGTCTTCTATTTAACCAAAAAGCATAGAGCAATCCTGCTGTGGCACAAAACAACCCTACAACGGTTCCCATTATAATCATTAAGCCTATGCTCACATTAAATGCACCTGCGGCAAACAATGGTCCTGGGGTTGGTGGTACCAGAGAATGAGCCATTGTTCCGCCAGCCACAATGGCCATAACGCATAGCGCATACACTTTTGGTTTTCGAATGCCCATGGCACGTGCCAGCGGAATCATTAAATAAAAAACGGTATCAAAAAAAATAGGGATGGCTAACACAAAACTAGAAGCCATATAGGCACCGGGTGCATTTTTTTCTCCAAACACGCCAATCACCGATCGCACAATGCGTTCGGCTGCTCCACTTTCAAGCAGGCACTTTCCAATAATGGATGCCAACACAATCAAGAGTCCGATTTTCTCGCAACTGCTTCCGAAAGCAATTAAGATGCGTTCACCTAATGATTGATTTAAAAAGTTTGTGGTTTGAGTTTCTGAAAAGCCTTTGCTTGCCGCATAATTGGTGAGAAGGTCTGAGGAAGTGAACACACCCACTAACAAGGCTCCCAATAACAAAGCCAGAATGGGATGAAGCTTCAAAACAAGAATTCCCCCAAGGACCACTAATAAACCTATGATGAGTAGAACGAGTGGAGACATGTCAGAGTTTATATTTCTAATCCATCACCTCGTAAAGCGTAACTTCTGCCGATTTATTTTTAAGGCTAACCTTGCCAATCGATTGACAATTAAAAGATTGCTTAACCTTTTCATAACAGGCTTCACTTATTAATATTTGACCCGGCATTGCTGTGCTTTGAAAACGTTGAGCCGTATTAACCGTATCGCCAATCACTGTATAATCCAATCGCTTTAAGGTTACTGAACCAATGTTGCCTGAAACCATTTCGCCACTATTAATACCAATAGCCACTTTGGGCACGTAGGCTTGATCTTTACCGACACCCAGTGCTCTTATTTTATTTCGGATATTTAAACAGGCTTCAATGGCACGATCCAAATGAAATTCTCCTTTAAAAACGGTCATCACACAATCGCCCATAAATTTGTCGATGATCCCATTTTGTGCAATGATTTCTTTGACCATCAAATCAAAATAATTATTCAACAACGCAACCACTGCAGTGGGAGTTTCTTTTTCGCTGATCGTTGTGAATCCGCAGATGTCGATAAAAGCAACCGTTGCCTCTACTGTTTCACTCACCATTAAAGCGGCTTCATATTCTTTCTTTCCTAAAAAATTGAGAACACTGTGGTCCACATACATTTTCAGGATATTGTTTTCTTTAATAGCACTTAACGTTTCCTGCACCTGGGCCACATGCCGAATTGTTTTTTCTATCGTAAGATTTAAGTCGTCAAAATTTACAGGCTTGGTAACGAAATCAAACGCGCCCCTATTCATTGCCGTGCGGATGTTATCCATATCTCCATAGGCAGATACCATGACTGTTTTTGAAAGTGGATTGGTATCATTAAGTTTTGTCAGCAACGTTAACCCATCCATTTCGGGCATATTGATATCACTTAGCACAATTGTTACATCGGGATGTAACTTCATTTTTTCAAGAGCATCTTTTCCATTGATCGCAAACACAAATTCGTAATGCTGATCTCTTATTTTCTGCCTGAACTTTTGACGAATCAACACTTCCAAATCAGGTTCGTCATCAGCTACTAAGATTTTTGTCATGAACTAGTCAAATTAAGTTTTTCCTTTAGCATATTAAAATCTACGGGCTTGGTTAAAAAATCATCTGCCCCCAATTCTGTTGCTATTCTGTGATTTTCTGAATCGCCATAGGCGGTGATCATCATCACTACCGGAGGTGGTTTCATGTACTTCCTCTTTACATTCTCAAGCAGTTGCAGGCCACTCATACCGGGCATATTAATGTCCGACAAAATAAGCATCGCTTCATGCTCCCATTTATTTAATTGAACAAGCGCGTCTTCACCTGAAAAGGAAAAAATAAATTCTACTTGACCATTTTTTATTTCTTTTCTAAAACGCTGTTCAAACAAAGTCTTTACATCTTGCTCGTCATCCACCACTAATATCTTCATAGCTATAATTTACTTAGGTAAAACTACAATAAACTCAGTCCCCTCTCCTTCCTTTGTTTCCACTTTTATCTCTCCATTATGCACCTGGGTTACAATATCATAGCTCATGCTTAATCCTAAACCAGTGCCCAGGCCTGCAGGCTTTGTGGTAAAGAATGGTTGAAAGATTTTATCCAGTACCTTTTGGGGAATGCCATTCCCGTTATCTTTTACAGAAATCAAAACTTTGTCACCCATATTCTTGGTGCTCACTGTTACCGTTGGTTCGTAAGCTTGTCCTGCTGAGCTTGTCGAAGCATTTTTTTGCTTTTTCTCCGCAACCGCATAGAAAGCATTCGTAATCAGATTTAAGATTACGCGACCTAAATCTTGAGGTACTACATCGATCTTGTTAAGCGTTGTATCCAAATCAGTTTTCATTGAGGCATTGAAAGACTTGTCCTTTGCACGCAGGCCATGATACGCTAATCTCAAATATTCATCGGCCAACGCATTAATATCTGTAGGTTCTTTAGTGCCACTGCTGCTACGACTATGTTGCAACATCCCTTTCACAATTCCATCAGCACGTTTACCATGGAACATTATTTTCTTTTCGTTGTCATCTATATCGTTAGCGATGTTATTAACTTCCTCAAGATTTCCTTTTGCAATTTCTGCCTTCATTTCTGCAATCAATTCTGAATTCACTTCCGCAAAGTTATTTACAAAGTTCAATGGGTTTTGTATTTCATGCGCAATGCCAGCAGTAAGTTCACCGAGGCTGGCCATTTTTTCGGATTGAATAAGTTGATTTTGTGTCTCTTGTAAATCGTTCAATGATTTCTGTAACTGGTTGGTACGGTTCACCACCTTCTCCTCCAGAATTTGATTTTGTCGCTTTAAGGCGCGTGAGCGAAAACTGATGATTACTGACATCATACCAAAAAATGCTAACGCGTAGATCACATAAGCCCACCAGGTTTTCCACCAGGGTGGGGTGATCATAAAACTAAACGATGTTGGTTTGCTCCACAATCCGTTGATTCCACGACTGGCTACTTTAAATGTATACTTACCGGGAGGAAGATCGCGGTAATTTTCACTTAGTGTTTTATCGGTAATCGCACTCCAGTTTTTATCAATGCCTTCCAAAATGTAGCGATATCGTATTTTATCAGGATAGCTTAACTGCATGGCCGAGTAGTTAAAGCTTATATAGTTTTGATTGTAGGGTGCAATCAGGTTATACGGCATGTAGAATGTGGTTTCAACCGAATCCCATTGTATGTTGTTTTGAATGAGATAATCATCTGCCGAAAGGGATGCTCGATCGCGGAAATAGTTACGCTGATCAAAAAAATTAACCGATGCTACACGTGGCTTGCTGCGCGTTGAATCAAGCTGCACGGAATCCATTACCAACAAGACTAATGTTTCAACGCCTGCCCAATACTGACCACTTTTTGTAAACATAGAACTGTTCTGATCAAAGTCAAGCGCACCTAATCCCTGTGCTCTTCCCAGGTTGGTAGTCTGAATGGTGAGTTTATTCTTCTCGTCAATATGGGGAGCAATGATGGATAACCCGTTGGCAGTACCTGCGTAAATTTTTTCATTGCGCTCATTCAAAGTGTAGACTCCGTTATCCGCTAGACCTTCACTTGTCGTAATCGTAGTAATCGAATCATTCGTTGGATTAACAATATCGATTCCTGATTGGCCGGCTATCCAAACATTGCCATGCGAATCTTCCAGTATTGCATTTCCAGAACCACTGCTCAACCCGTTGTCCGTATTCAGAAATTTCAGGGTGCTGCGCTGGGCATCAATTACCAAAACTCCGGAAGTACTGAGCACCCAGAGCTGATTTTTACTATCCGCGTACATGTAGTAGAAAAACGCTCCCTTCCAGGTGTCCAGGTTAGCAATATGCTTCACCAAGCCTTTATCGGGATTGATCACAGACAATCCCTTTCCGGAGCCAACCCACATGTCTCCATTTTTGTCTTCAAAAAAGGATGACGTTGCCCGATCGGGTAATCCATGAGTTGTCGTGATGTGCGCAAGGGTTTGATGGTGAGGATCAATAATATTTATACCATCCCCATTATTTCCAATCCAGATTTTCCCTTTGCTGTCTTCGATCATTAACGTAGCTGAATTATGAACGAGGCCATGTTCTTTGGTGATGTGCTGTATCGTTTCAGATATCGGATTATAGACATCAATTCCATTACTTGTACCAATCCAGATTTTTCCATCCTGCGCTTCCAGCGTTGACCATATGGATGTGTTCCCCAAGCCATCGGCATCGGTGAAGTTACCGGGACTGCCGAGTTTTGTGCTAAATAAAGGTGTAAGACCTTTATCTGATCCTACCCATACCTGACCTTCATCATCTGTAAGGGTTCGGTAGATTGTTGCATCCGAATTAACCTTAAATCGCTCTACCAGATTTGTCTCCGGATTAAATGAATACACCGTACCGTTATTATCACCGAACCACATCTTCCCTGCCTCATCTTCTGAAATTGCAGCTGTACTTGTTTTACTTTTATCAATAAACAATTCTTGTTCAGTACCCAGAAACTGAAGTTTATTATTCTGACGATCTACAATGGTTGCTCCGAAACCATCGCCAATCCATACCTTACCTGAGCGGTCCTGAAATACATCTATTATTCTATTGGTTCGGAGCCCACTCCCCTGATCGAGTCTCTTTACCCGGTTGGCTTTAAGATCAAAAATAGAGATACCATTAAAGGAAGCAATCCAGATTAATCCCTCATCATCTTGCATGATGCCTAAGTTTCTGAATCCCGCAAGCCCATTGGAGTGATTCAATTGTTGGACAATATGGGTTTCGGGATCATAGATAAGAACCCCATTGCCGAACACTGGAATCCAAATGCGGCCTTTATCATCTTGAATCATTTTATACGTCAAGCCTTGATTAGCAGGAAAAAGATCTTCCAGTAGTTCGATGGTTCCTTTCTTCTCGTCAATAACAAATGTATCGCCCGTGCCAATGCCCACCCAAATCCGGTTTTTGTTATCGCGGAAAAGAGATGTAATATCAATGTACGGAAGTCCTTGTTCCAACCCATAGATTTCAAGGAAGGCACCATCATATCGGCAAAGACCTTTAGTGGTGCCAATCCACAAGGCACCCGATGGGTCTTTTAAAAAATCGCGCGCAGTACCCGGCAAACCGATTGAACTGGCATCGAGGAAACCACGCGGAAGGCCTTGAGCATACATTGGCGAGCCAGCCTTTACCACCTTAGGTGGCAACAACTTTATAGTTCTGTTTTTAAGTGTATCTGCAGGAAGGTCGTTGATATTAAATGTGGTATCCGGAAGACTGCTCCAATCAAATGGTTTTTCTTCCAAGGGTTTTACAAGTGGCTTTTCCCCACCCAAATTAAATGGGGTTGAAGGAATTTTATCGAGAGAAAATTTCTTGATGCCGGGTGGCTTGATGCTGTCGCTCCCCAATCTCTTCCATGCTATGGTAAGTGGTTCACTGAATTTGAAGGGCTTTCGGTGTGGCTGTGTAAATTCTGTTTCTTCACCAGGAAAGGGAACCTTATCAGAAGTATTTCTACAGCTGGCAACACAGAGAGCAAAAGTTAGCAATATGACGAGCCTTGAAGGCAAGTAAGGTTTAGGCATTTATAAATATACTATTTAAGATAAACATGTACTTACAATCATTAAAAAATTATAGCCAAACAACTCGGCAGGCATTTACAAACTCAAATTGCTAAAACCTATCTGTTAATTAACTCATTAAGTTAAGCATTGATGACAAGATGCATTACTAATTAAGGACAAAACTGGGTTAAAATTGTCCGAAAGAGCTGTTCTGCTTAGCGACTCATTTTTCACAACTCAATGTTCCTAATCTACATAAGTGGTATCATAATTATAAATGTAGTGCCCTCACCTGCTTTAGTCTCAACCTTCAATTCTCCGTCATGTGCTTTTACAATATCATAGCTCAAACTCAATCCTAAGCCCGTTCCTTGTCCGGTTGGTTTGGTAGTAAAGAACGGTTGAAATATTTTTTCTTTGATGGAATCAGGAATACCATTGCCGTTGTCTTTTACTTAAATGACCACACCTTGATCGCCTGCTTCCATTGTACGGACAGGCAATGGTTGGTGCTGATAGTTACCGTTGGTTCTAGTCTGAATGCTTGTTGCAGCCTTTCATTGACAGCATAAAATGCATTCGTAATCAAATTCAAAATCACTCTTCCAATATCCTGTGGCACTACATTGATGCTACCAATCGTTTTATCAAACTCCGTCTTCATTATAGCATTGAACGATTTATTTTTTGCACGCAAGCCATGATACGCTAATCGCAAATATTCATCCGCTAACGCATTGATGTCGGTTGGTTCTTTCACCCCACTGCTGCTGCGAGAATGTTGCAACATTCCTTTAACAATATCACCTGCACGTTTGCCGTGATGATTTATTTTTTCGGAATTGGATTTTATATCATTAACTAGTTCTTCTGCCAACTGGGTATTGCCTCCTGCCAACTCTTTCTTCAGTTCATCAATCAACTCTGTATTTACCTCTGAAAAATTGTTGACGAAGTTTAATGGGTTTTGAATTTCGTGTGCAATGCCTGCAGTGAGTTCACCAAGCGATGCCATTTTTTCTGATTGGATGAGTTGGGATTGAGTGGATTTTAGTTCAGAAAGCGCTTTTTCAACTTTTTCTTTTTGAATTTGAATCTCTTCTTTTTGTTTTAAAAGAAATTTGTTTGCTTGTTGCTTTTGTCGATTGTTCCGGTATTGGACGAGCGCAACGATCATGATTATGGCAAGGCCACCTAATAACGTATATAACTTTATTTGATTTCGATAAGCTGCTTGCTTGCGTTCTTCATCCTGACTGCGGAGTTGTTCGCTTATTGCCAAAGTCTGAATCTTGTTCTTGTTGTTCTGATTATTAATTAAAGTATTTAATTCTGATTCCATCTTCGAATAATAATAGGCGCTATCCAACTGATTTTGGGTTTCAAACACCTGTCGCAAATACCCGGCAGCAGCTTGCATCATAGCATTGTTATTGTTTTCTATTCCCATATTTAATAAATCTTTTGCTTGGTTACCTGATTCCAAAATTCTGTTCTGGTTAAGCAGAAATGGGATATAAAAAATATAAAACTGAAATTTGGAAGCCGAGCTTTCAACTTCATTTAAGGTAAAGAGGGCCTTTTCAAAATAGGCATCAGCCATTTTTATATCTCCACGCCTGGCATAGACAGAACCATTGTAGGTCAGTTCTGATAAATGAAAAATGATGGCACCCATCTTAATTTTTTGATTAGTTTCAATGAGGGATTGTGCATAATAGAAAGCAGAATCAAGTTGGTTCACAAGCAAGAAATACTGGGCCATGTTAATCTGATATTGAACCAGCATATAATGATACATGGGATGAGCCTTTGGTGGTAGATATTGACCACCCTTCCGGGTGCTGTTGGCAGCCTCCTCATTGTTTTGTATATCAAAATAAACCAAGGCAATGTCAAAGTACAGAGAACTTATTCTTCGGTTGTCTTGAGCTCGCTGAGCAAATGGAATGCCCTTGTAGTAATATTCAAGCCCTAGTGCATAATCACTCTTATTTACATAAAAATATGTACCAATCCAGTTGTAGCTCACCGCAAATAAAGAATCATTGTTTAGTTCTTGGGCAATTTGAAGCATTTTAAAACAGGCAGTTGAATCGACATAGCTACCTACTGTATTTGCCATTTCTAGTGACAGCTTATCTAGTATATTAAATTGTATAAGGGAATTCGTGGCCGTATTGTACTTGGTTCTCAAGCTGTCGATCCTTGCGTTTTGACCCATTGAACTGAAGCCGATAAAAAGAAAATAGACGAAGACGATGTTTTTTTTCATCCTATGAATTAAAAGGTAAAAAAATAAGGAACTCACTTCCTCCTACTATAGTTGCCAATTGCAACTCCCCTCCATGCGCTTTCACAATATCGTAACTTAAACTCAAACCTAATCCTGTTCCTTGCCCGGTAGGTTTGGTGGTAAAGAACGGCTGGAAGATTTTTTCTTTGATGTGTTCAGGAATTCCATTACCGTTGTCCTTTACCGAAATTAAAATAGTGTTGTCTGTTCTTTCTTTGTGCTGACTATTACAGTTGGTTCATAACCGGCCGACAAGTTCAGTTTAGACTTTTTGCCTTTCATTAACTGCATAAAATGCATTCGTAATCAGATTCAAAACTACCCGACCAATATCTTGAGGAACAACATTTATCTTTTGATAGTGATTTATCAAAATCGGTTTCAAGTTTTGAATTGAAAGATTTGTCCTTTGCACGCAACCCATGATAAGCCAATCGCAAATACTCATCGGCTAATGCATTGATGTCGGTTGGTTCTTTAACTCCGCTGCTACTCCGACTATGTTGCAGCATACCTTTCACAATATCTCCGGCACGTTTGCCGTGATGGTTTATTTTTTCAAGATTTTGCTCAATGTCATTTAGAATTTCATCAAACTCAATTTTAAACTCCTCTAACAAGCCCAAATACTCATCTCTAAAATTCTGTGCTTTGTGATGTTCCTCCTGATTCTGGATGTACTTGTACACCGTATCAATAGCTGATTGATTGTAAGAAAATACACCATATCCTACCTGCCACTCAAAATGGGCAGAAGTTAGTGAATGGTCATTAATATATTTTGATGATTTAACCTTAACTGCTTTCATTAATTCAGAAACTGAAACAACAGGCTTTAAACCAAAGAAGCAATGAACACGATCTTCCACACCATTGACAATAATAGTTTTGCAGCCAGCTTCGTTTATAAGATTACCGATTACTCCTAAAAGCTGATTCCTCCAGGATTTGTTAAGCACCGCATTTCGATACTTAACTGCAAAAACTGTCTGCAAGTAAATTTGGTGGTACGTGTTTGCCATTTGTATTCTAAACATTATATTGACTCGATCACGCCACTTTCACTCCAACTTTCAAGTTACTTTTTTTAACGAGTTACCCCTAACCCATCGTCAATTCTTTACCCAATTAAGAGTTTTAAACTGCTTAATCTTTGCCGTTTGCTAAGGAAGTTACCTTCAGATTGCATAAACTTGCATCGTAATTTTATACCATGACTAAGTACACATTTACCGAGAAGAAAGATACCCGTTCAGGATTTGGCGTTGGCCTTCATGAACTTGGAAAAGCGAACACCAATGTAGTGGCCTTATGTGCCGACCTTACAGGATCATTGAAGATGGATGCTTTTAAAAAAGACTTTCCGGAACGCTTCTTTCAGATTGGGATTGCCGAAGCAAATATGATGGGGTTGGCAGCAGGTATGACTATAAGTGGTAAGATTCCTTTTACAGGAACCTTCGCCAACTTTTCGACCGGCCGTGTGTACGATCAAATTCGTCAATCAATTGCTTACTCCGATAAAAATGTGAAGATCTGTGCTTCCCATGCTGGGTTAACCTTGGGTGAAGATGGTGCCACGCACCAAATACTTGAAGACATTGGTATGATGAAAATGCTACCGGGCATGACCGTGATTGTACCATGCGATCATAACCAAACGAAGGCTGCTACCATTGCATTAGGGGCTCACGTGGGGCCTGCTTACTTACGTTTTGGCCGACCAAGCTGGCCTATTTTTACTGGCGATAGACCTTTCGTTATTGGCAAAGCCGACAAGATGATTGATGGCTCACACGTTTCTATTTTCGCAACTGGTCACATGGTGTGGTTAGCGATTGAAGCCGAAGCTATGTTGGCCGAAAAAGGAATCTCTGCGGAAGTAATAAATATTCATACCATCAAGCCATTGGATGTTGAAGCAATCCTTGCCTCAATACAAAAAACAGGTTGTGCAGTTACCTGCGAAGAGCATCAGATCAATGGTGGCCTGGGTGATAGTGTCGCTCAAGTACTCAGTCGTTTCAATCCATCTCCATTGGAAATGGTTGCTGTAAATGATTCGTTTGGCGAAAGTGGCACTCCTACTCAATTACTAAAGAAATATGGATTGAGTTCTGAGAATATTGTTGCTGCTGCCGAAAAGGTGATCAAGCGGAAATAATCGACTTAAGAGATTGCATTTTCCTTTACGACTTTGCGTGCAAAAAAAGTAAAGCGGACTAATGAAAATCTGCGTAGCACAAACAAATCCTGTTAAAGGTGATATTCAACGGAATATTGAAAATCACAAAAAGTTAATAGCGCAGGCTGTTGAACAAAAAGCTGATCTAATTGTCTTTCCCGAATTATCATTAACCGGTTATGAGCCTACGTTGGCAAAGGAATTAGCTATCACAAAAGAGGATAACCGTCTCAACGATTTTCAAATTCTTTGCGATGAACATGAAATAACCATTGGCGTTGGGGCACCCACTAAAAGTGATTCCGGTATCTGCATTAGCATGATTCTTTTCCAACCCAACAAACCGCGAGAAATTTATTCTAAAAAATATCTTCATGCCGATGAAGAACACTTTTTTGTTAGCGGAGATAATTTACCTTACTTAAAAATTAAGGACACTAACATTGCCTTTGCCATCTGTTACGAAATCTCCATCGACAGGCATATTGAGCAAGCATATAAAAACGGAGCAAGTATTTATATAGCCAGCGTAGCAAAATTTGAAAGCGGAATTGAAAAGGCGCTGCAGAGGCTTTCCAACATTGCAACAACCTATAGCATGACAGTCCTTATGTCAAACTGTGTTGGAATTTCTGATAGTCAGCAATGTGCAGGCAAAACTTCAATTTGGAATAGCAAAGGTGTTTTGGTGCATCAGCTCGATGAAACCAAGAAAGGTATTTTAATGGTGGATATTTAACGTTCAAAAACTTTTCTCTTAGCGTCCTTGCCGTTAAAAGCAATTATAGCGTAGCCATATCAATTACAAAGCGATAACGAACATCGCCCTTCACCATCCGCACATAGGCTGCTTCAATATCTTTTATAGCAATCATTTCAACATCCGAAACAATATTATGCTTAGCACAGTAGTCAAGCATTTCTTGCGTCTCGCGAATACCGCCAATCATGGAACCCGCCAATGATTTCCTTTTTGGGATCAAACTGAATGCATGTACAGGCAAGGCTTCAGGAGGAAGCCCCACCATTACCATAGCCCCATCAAGCTTCACCATACCGAGGTATTGGTTTAGGTCATGATCACCCGAAACAGTATCTAACATAAAATCGAAACTATTGCGTGCCTTCTTCACAGCATCCTTATCGGTAGTAACCAAAAAATGATGTGCCCCTAATGCAAGTGCATCTTTCTCTTTACCGGGCGATGTGCTTAACACGGTTACGTCCGCGCCAAGAGAGACCGCTAACTTCACACCCATGTGACCGAGTCCGCCCAATCCTACAATAGCAACTTTTTGTCCTTTCCCTACTTTCCAATGCATCAATGGCGAATAGGTTGTAATACCCGCGCACAGCAGGGGTGCCACCGCATTCAGCGGAAGCTTATCAGAAATCTTTAACGTATAATTCTCATCAACCACAATAGAATTTGAATAGCCTCCTTGAGTTGGAGTCTTACCATCTTTATCATAACTATTATAGGTACCGGTCATTCCATTCTCGCAATATTGTTCATCGCCAGCTTTGCAACTTGCACAGGTACGGCAGGAATCAACAAAACATCCCACTCCTGCCAGGTCTCCCACTTTGAATTTTGTTACAGATGAACCTACTTTCGAAATCTTACCCACAATTTCATGACCCGGCACCATGGGATAAATGGCTCCACCCCACTCGTCCCTAATCTGATGTAAATCAGAATGACAAACACCGCAAAATTGAATGTCGATCAACACATCGTGCGCTCCCACTTCCCGCCTGCTAAAACTAAACGGTGCTAAAGGTGATGTTGGATTTTGAGCTGCGTAACCTTTTGATGCAATCATAGTATTTCTTACCGTTTTCTTAGATGTCAAACTTACCATAAGTAACCCAAAAACACAGATCAATGTTTTATCATCAAGAAAATAATGAGAATATTTTTCACTGGAATGAAACTTTTATCGTAATATTACGATTGATACACTATGGGACTTTCAAAGACAGAAGATTTCACCAAAACTCAAAATGAGGTAGCCACCATTGCGAAGGCACTTGGTCATCCGGCACGCATTGCCATCTTGCAATACCTGGCCGAAAAGAAATCATGTGTGTGTGGGGATATCGTGGACGAACTTCCACTTTCTCAATCAACGGTTTCTCAACATCTAAAAGAATTGAAAAAAGTAGGTTTGATTAAAGGAGAGATTGAAGGTCCCTCCGTTTGCTACTGCATCGACCCAAAAGCACTTCTTAAAGCAAAGAAACTATTAGGCGACTTGCTTCAGGGGGTTCAGGCTGGTTGCTGCTAAAATTTTTTGACTATATCAATCGCAATATTACGATAACTATTAACCAAAATAATTATGACAACTTCAGAAGAACTTAAACAATTGGTAAAAGAAAAGTATGCTGAAATCGCCACACAATCCAAGCAACAAAACGAAACCAGCTGTTGCGGAAGTGGTTGCGGGTGCTCCACCATTGATGAAGCACTCATGGCCGAAGACTACTCAAAGCTAGCCGGCTATAATACCGATGCCGACCTGGGATTAGGATGCGGGCTACCCACGGAGTTTGCTAATATTAAAGCAGGTGATTTAGTAATTGATCTTGGTTCAGGTGCCGGCAATGATGCTTTTGTTGCCGATCCGTAACAGGTGCTACCGGAAAAGTAATTGGTGTCGACTTTACTGAAAAGATGATTGAAAAAGCACGCATCAATGCGGAAAAGTTGGGTTTTCACAATGTTGAATTTCGATATGGTGATATTGAGAAACTTCCTGTGAGTAATTCGGTAGCCGATGTGGTGGTGAGTAACTGTGTGATGAACCTTGTGCCTGATAAAGTAGCTGCATTCAAAGAAACATTTAGAGTGTTAAAACCAGGTGGACATTTTAGTATTTCAGATATAGTGCTTGTTGGTGACTTACCTGAGGGGTTAAGAAAAAATGCGGAGATGTATGCAGGTTGTATTTCAGGAGCTATCCAAAAGGATGACTATCTCCAGATTGTTAAGGATGCAGGCTTTGTGAATCTTAAAATCCAAAAGGAAAAGAAAATCATTCTTCCAGATGAGATTCTATCTGCCTACTTGAATGAAACAGAAATGAATCAAGTAAAGCAAGGTGATTTAGGAATTTTTAGCATTACTGTGTTTGCTGAAAGACCAACCGAAACAGCTGAATCAAAAAAGGCAGCTAAAGCAGCATGCTGTGGCGAAGGTTCAGATTGTTGCTAATCGCAAAAAATATCACATCCACTTCAATTTTTGACCGAAGCTTTTAATCTTTGTCGCATGAAGGAATTTGTGGTGCAACAGGAAATCAAAACAGAAAAGGAACTCGAAGCCTTACAAGTCTTTCTTCGCGCCAATCAATTGCCTGCGGATGACATTCGGCTTAACAACTGTGTTTATTTAACTTATTATAATACGGAGGAAACATTAGTGGGATCGGGCGGGCTTGAAATTTATGATACCAAAGCCTTGCTCCGATCTCTTGCTGTGAGTCCTGAAATACGAGGCCAACAGTTAGGCAAGCAAATAGTATCTGATTTATTAGCAAAGGCAAAAAGCTTGGCTATAGTTGAAGTGTACCTCTTAACCGAGACTGCTTTCTACTTCTTTCATAAATTAGGGTTTCAAGAATTACAACGCAATGAAGTACCGGATGTGATTCGATCATCCACTGAGTTCTCTCAGGTATGCCCAACATCTGCGCAAGTAATGAAGCTCAATCTCTGATCAAACTTACCTAACATTTGTTAATCATCTTTTGTAAGATACTATTCGCTATCTGCTACTACACTGTGGACTTTTAGTTTTACTTTTGAGGTTGTTATAACTGCCCATGAAGCCCACTCGCTACTTCGTAATCGATTTCGATAGTACTTTTACAAAAGTTGAAGCCTTTGATGCCCTCGCTGAAATTTCTTTAAAGGATCATCCTAACGTTGAAAAGCTTAAGCAACAAATCTTCGACATCACCAATCAGGGTATGGATGGGTCAATTTCCTTTCGGGAATCCCTTGAAAAAAGGATTGAAATCCTGGCGCCTAATAAAAGACATTTAGAACAATTGGTGGTTGTACTGCGCGAGTTGGTTTCGGAATCTTTCAAACGAAACCGCGAGTTTCTTCAGACCTATGCCGATTATATTTATATAATCTCCAATGGGTTTCATGCCTTCATCGATCCAATCGTTACCGAATTTGGAATTAAACCGGAAAACATTCTTGCCAACCGATTTCATTTCGATGAACAAGGTAACGTGACGGGGTTTGATAAAGAGAATCCGCTTTCACAGAATAATGGAAAAGTGGAACAATTGAAACGCTTGAACCTACCGGGCGATGTGTTTGTTGTAGGCGATGGCTATACCGATTATGAAATAAAGCAGGCAGGACTTGCCAACAAGTTTTTTGCTTTTACCGAAAATGTAGAACGTGAAAAAGTATTAAGCAAAGCAGATCATATTGCTCCTAGTTTAGATGAATTTTTATACCTCAATAAATTGAATACAGCTATCTCCTACCCAAAAAACAGAATCAATGTTCTGTTACTTGAAAATGTTCATCCCTATGCGGTTGAAGCATTTAAGGCCGAAGGTTTTAATGTGGAAGTCTACCCCGCTGGGCTTGACGAAGATGAATTGTGTGAAAAGATAAAAAATGTTTCGGTCTTAGGAATTCGATCTAAGACAAACGTAACCGCCAAGGTGCTGGAAAGCGCTAACCGGTTAATGACAATCGGTGCGTTTTGTATTGGTACGAATCAAATTGATTTGAAAGAAGCAACTAAGCGTGGCATTGCCGTATTTAATGCGCCTTATAGCAATACTCGCTCTGTGGTTGAGTTAGTGATTGGCGAAATCATCATGCTAATCCGCAACCTGCCCGATAAGTTTGCTAAAATGCATGAGGGCACTTGGGATAAGTCTGCAAGCGGAAGTTTTGAAATACGAGGTAAGAAATTAGGCATAGTTGGATATGGAAACATCGGCTCCCAACTTTCTGTGGTGGCCGAGGCCATTGGATTAAATGTTTACTACTACGATCGTGAAGAACGATTAGCACTTGGCAATGCTACTAAATGCAAATCCTTAAAAGAGTTATTAGAGCAGGTTGATATCATCTCATTGCATGTAGACGGGCGAAAGGAGAATGCAAACATAATTGGGCAAGCCGAATTTGACTTGATGAAGAAGGGTGTCATTTTTCTAAATCTTAGTCGTGGCCATATTGTTGATATTGCAGCACTCAAGAAAAATATTGAGAATGGAAAAGTTGCCGGGTGTGGCATTGATGTATTTCCTCATGAGCCAAAGAGCAATAATGAAGGATTTGTTTCTGAATTACGAGGTTTACCTAATACGATCTTAACGCCTCACATTGGCGGTAGCACATTAGAAGCACAAGAGAACATTGCCACATTTGTATCTGGAAAGTTTTTGGATTACATCAACACGGGTGGCACAAGTATCAGTG
This sequence comes from uncultured Cytophagales bacterium, assembly GCA_963787095.1. GTDB lineage: Bacteria > Bacteroidota > Bacteroidia > Cytophagales > Cyclobacteriaceae > ELB16-189. Next base: position 29,161 of record CAWBCB010000104.1, read on the forward strand.
TAAACTTCCCCAATCTTTCATTGCCTATTTTAGAAAATGCACATCGGTTGATTCATATTCACAGCAACGTGCCGGGTATTCTTGCCAAGATAAACCAGATTCTTGCTAACAATGATATCAACATAGTTGGTCAGTATCTTAAAACCAATGAAAATATTGGGTATGTAATTACCGATATTGATAAGGAATATAATAAGGATGTAATCAAAGAACTTCGGAGTATTGATAATACTATTAAATTCCGAGTGCTTTATTAAAATTAGTTGTGAACTTCCTGCACCGTCCGATGCATGAATAATTCCCACTTCTTTCCTTTTTTGCGATAGGCTCGCACATATTGCAAGGTATAAGAGCGATCCGTTCTTGTTACAATAAGGGTTCCATTGGTGATTCCAATGTCGCCATGAATCTCAACTTCAACGGAATCAATTTTTCGCGCTAAGAATGCGCCCTTGTTTTTGGCTACATCTTTCAGCCAGCTTTCTTTGGAATCAACTGACCCTGTTCCATGCTTAAATCTGAAATCTTCTGCATAAACCTTTTCTAAAAATGAGATATCGGCAGCAACTACAGCTTGTTCTATACTTTGTTCAAAAGCTAGCAAGTCTTTACCTGCATCTTGTGCAAGAGCAGAAATACCTAGAAAGGTCAGAAGGAAAAATGAAAGTGTTTTCATAGGAAAAAAAGAAAAATCCACTGGATTTGGAGAGGTGTTTCTGAACCTCAAAAACGACAAGTTTTGAGCTGTCCATTGGTCGCAACCTTCTACTGTTAACCTGCTTTTTGGGCGAGGTCACGCCTAAGCATGATGAAGCCTGATTTTGTCCAAGAACTTTACTCGGTGTTGTATAAATGTTAGGTTCAGCAAACGTGTCCCAAACCCAAGTGGATTTAACGCTTCAAAGATACGAAATCGACTATCGAATACATTCTTGATTATTCTCTAATTTTTTTGTAGCCAGATGGAACAATCATTTTGTGTGTCCATCTCTTTGAAGTTACTTTGCAATAGTTGCTATTACTATGATCAATTTTACTCCGGGTCCTTCTCAACTTTATTTTACAGTTGAAACTCATGTACGTCAGGCTTTTCGCGATGGGGTGCCTTCCTTATCTCACCGCAGTAAAGAGTTTGAAGCAATTTCAAAATCAACTACGGAAGGATTAAAAGAATTGCTTGGCATTCCGCAAGGGTTTCACATTTTCTTTGTGGGTTCGGCTACAGAAATCTGGGAACGGGCTGTTCAAAATTTAGTTAATGAGCAATCACTACACTTTGTGAACGGAGCTTTCTCGAAACGATTTCATGAAATCGCAACACAACTTGGTAAAAGTGCTACCAAAATTGAAGCTCCATTAGGTCAAGTTTTCGATTCGAATTACAAAGTAGATTCAACTCCTGAACTGATTGCGCTTACTCATAACGAAACGAGTACAGGCACAATGCTCTCAATGGATTTTATCAATCAATTCAGAACTCAATTCCCGGAATCTTTAATTATAGTGGATGCGGTATCGTCTCTTCCCTACCCTCAGTTTGATTTTTCGAAAATTGATTCTGTTTTCTTTTCCGTACAAAAAGGTTTTGGATTACCTGCTGGTCTTGGAGTTTGGATCGTAAACGATCGTTGTATTGCTAAAGCCGAGTCATTGCAAGCCAAAGGAATCTCAATTGGTACGTACCATAACTTGCCTACCTTACTTGTAAACGCTAAAAAGAATCAAACTCCAGAAACACCAAACGTGCTAAGTATCTATTTACTTGGTAAAGTGGTTGAAGATTTCTTGCGGAGAGGTATTTCAGTCATCCGGAAGGAAACAGAATATAAAGCTGCCATTTTCTATCAAGCTATTAACGCACATGCATTTGCACAGCCTTTTGTTAAAGATCCCAAATCACGATCTCAAACCGTGCTTGTAGTTGAAACGGGACTTCAAACAGAATCAATCCGAAAACAATTAGAAAGTCATGGTTTATATCCAGGTGATGGCTATGGCGAACAAAAGAAGACTCAACTGAGATTTGCTAACTTTCCTACGCATTCAAAAGAAACATTTGAACGCTTGGTTGATGTTTTTGAGAAGCTTATTTAATCCATTTTACTACAGAGGCACAGAGGCCACAAAGAGGAATATTAAGCGACTGTTTAATGAAAGAATACTAGTAATTCTGATTATTCATATTAAACCTGGCGGTATCTTTATAGTCTAAAACACATTATCAAATTCTTCATCTTCAAATTATCACATTAATTCTTGGAGGACAAAGAACTTCTTCTTAAAATCAGAAATCAGGAGACCCGCAGCTACGGGTTCAATTTGCTCGTTCGTGCATATCAACAACGTGTGTATTGGCATGTGCGCAAAATGGTTATCGACCATGACGATGCCGATGATTTAACTCAAGAAGTCTTTATTAAAATTCACAAAAACATTGAGAGTTTTCGCGAAGATTCGCAGCTGTTTACCTGGATTTATAGAATAGCCACCAATGAATGCCTCACCTTCCTGAAGAAAAAAAGAAGGCGATTCTTTTTACCCTTGGAAGATGTTAGCAAAGAACTCTCGAATAAATTAGACACCGCACCGGACATAAGTGGCGAGGACATTCAAAAGCAACTTCAAAAAGCGTTGCTTAAGTTACCAGACAAACAACGGCTTGTTTTCAATATGAAATACTTTGATGAACTTCCTTATGAAGACATTTCGGAAATCACTGGAACTAGTGTAGGGGCGCTAAAAGCAAGCTTCCACCATGCTGTGAAAAAAATTGAAGATTATTTAACTGCCTAATTAAACTTTAGAAGCTATTCTAAGTCATAGAAACAAATGAAAAAACTGGAAGAAATCCCCAAAAAGAACATTTTTGAAGTACCGGAAGGGTATTTCGAAAAACTTCCGGGCATTATACAAGCTCGGGTGGCTAAACCAGAACCTGCAAGGTTATGGATAGCCTCCTTGAAATATGCCCTGCCTGTTTTTGCTCTAATGGCGCTTGGGGTTTTCTGGTTTTCCAACTCTTCAGAAAAATCGTTTGATGAGCAATTGGCCGGTATTGAAACTGAACAATTGATTGCTTATTTAAATGATGCCGATTTACAGATCGATGATCTTAGTGAATCTGTTGATTGGAATGAATTTGACTTACTCGAGTTAGAAGATAAAGTGTACTCCACCTTTGAGATAACAGGTGATGAATTGGATTTGTTATTGGAGGATTTTAACGAAACTGAAAATTTCTAATTGGCTATGAAAAAAATATTTATACTTGGATTGTGTCTCCTTAGCGGATGGGGAGTTTTTGCACAAGAGCAAACCGACCCTGAGGTTACTCAGGATCCAAAAGTGCAGGAGAAAATAAAAAACCTGCGCATTGCATATATCTCTGATAAACTTGGCCTAACGCCCGAACAAGCAGAAAAATTCTGGCCAGTCTATCGGGAGTTCTCAGATAAGCGCAGAGACATTCGACAAGAATTTGTGGAATCGCGCAAGGATATAAAGCAAGATAACCCCGATCAGGCTAAACAAGAGGAATTGGTGAAACTCGGACTCGCGCTTAAACAACGCGAACTTGATCTTGAAAAAATATACTCCGAACGTCTGTTAAAGGTGATAACAGCCCAGCAAATGTTAAATTTGCGAAGAGCCGAAGGAGACTTTCAGCGAATCATTCTTGAACAAATTCAACAACGCAGAACAATGCAACAACGTAACGAAACGATTCGTGAACGAAATCAACGCCTAAAGCAGCGGAATTAAAATACATTGTGTTTCGAAAGAAGATTCTGATAATCATTTTAACATCAGTTTGTTTGACCTCCGCGCGAGGACAGCAAACTGATTCTGCTTTATTGTACAACGACCCATACATTGCCGAACTTGATTCTTTATTGAATGAACCAGGTTCTTCTGATTTTTTAAGACTGATGGATAGTCTTATAAATCTTCCTGCTCCGACAATAAAATCACAAATGATTGTTAGACTAGGATATAATAGCAATGTTGTTTCTGCCAGCCGAACACTTGGTTTTAATCAGTTTGGAATGGCACCTGGTGTATCCTATTATCATAAATCGGGTTTGTATGTTGATGCTACTGGCTACTGGAGCAAAGAATATGAACCTAACTATTACCTCACAGTTGGTTCTGTTGGGTATATGAATAGTCCTACCACCTGGTGGTCGTTCATGGCTGAATACAGTCGCTATATGTATTCCAAATTAGGCGAGGACGATTATATCGCATACAAAAATAATGTTGGTGTTTCCAACTTTTTTGATGTTGGATTATTCACATTTCGATTGGATTATCAATTTTATTTTGGTGATAAAAAAGCCCATCGATTCAGTCCCAACATTATGCTTAACCTTCATAAAACTAAAGTTGGTATTTTTGATCGCATTGCATTTTATCCTATGTGCTCGGTGTTGTTGGGTAACGAACAGTGGACCAAAGAAACTCCTTATCCACTTGCTTTAACCCGGCTTGGGTTCTTGTATTTATGGAGAAACAATTTACCGCGTTATTACACAGAAACTTTTAATAAGTTCGGGGTGTTGAATTACTCATTTGTTGCACCCTTAGCCATTACAATTAAGCAATGGACATTTCTTGTAAGTTATACCTATAACATTCCAAAATCACTCACCGGTGAACCCATTGAGTTGGTTGATACGGGTTACATTTCGGCAAGCATTTCCAAAAGAATAAAATTCTAGACGTTCCTGTAAAATGCATTTGAATCTTTGCTCTTATTCTATAAGTTTCGATCTTAAATTCACCTTATGAAATTTATTCTTCTAGTTGCCTTGGTTACAATATCCACGCTATCCTTTTGTCAGGATTATCGCTGGCAACAGCGTGTGGAATATTCAATGAATGTTCAATTGAATACAACAAATCATCGACTTACGGGTGATCAGAAATTAATTTACTACAACAACTCTCCTGATACTCTAACGAAAGTATATTATCATCTCTTCTTCAATGCCTTTCAACCCGGCAGCATGATGGACGTTCGCTCGCGCAACCTTCCTGATCCTGATAGAAGAGTGATGGATCGGATTTCCAAACTTAAAGATGATGAAATAGGATACCAGCATATTCAATCATTGAAACAAGATGGCAAAGCCATATCATACAAAGTAGATGGAACCATTTTGGAAGTAACTCTTGCTAAACCCCTGCTACCCAAAACAAAGACAACTTTTGAAATGACTTTTGAGGCGCAAGTACCAATTCAAATAAGGAGATCAGGAAGAGATAACCGGGAAGGGATTGCCTATTCTATGACGCAATGGTATCCAAAATTGGTTGAGTATGATTTTCAAGGGTGGCATGCCTATCAATATGTTGCCCGTGAGTTTCAAGGCGTGTGGGGAGATTTTGATGTAACAATTAAAATTGATCCAAAATTTGTAATTGGTGGAACCGGAAAATTACAGAACCCACAAGAAATTGGACATGGTTATGAAAAACCCGGCTCATCGGTAAAGCGGCCAAGCGGAGATTTAAGTTGGCATTTTGTTGCTAAAGACGTGATTGATTTTGCGTGGGTGGCCGATCCTGATTATACACACGATCGCGTTCAAGTTCCTAATGGCCCAGAGTTACATTTCTTCTACCAAAAGAATGATAAAACAGCTAATACCTGGAAAAACATGGAGGGCGTGGCCGTAAAAGTATTTGAATTTTTAAATAAAAATTTCGGGAAGTATCCCTTCGATACCTACTCAGTCATTCAAGGTGGAGATGGTGGCATGGAGTATCCGATGTGTACACTTATCATGGGCGAAGGCAGTCAGGCTGGATTAAATGGCGTGATGGCGCATGAAGTTACCCATAGTTGGTTTCAAATGACGTTGGCTTCCAACGAAGCACTTTATGCCTGGATGGATGAAGGCTTCACTGATTTTGCAAGTGACGAAGCACTTAATTCCATTTACAATGAGCCTGTTACTCATTCAGGTAGTTATAGAAGCTACTATGGATTAGTGAGCAGTGGTTTACAAGAACCAGCGAGTCAGCATTCCGATCACTACAATACAAATCGAGCCTATAGCACCGCAGCTTACAGCATCGGAGCAGTTTTTCTGCACCAGTTAAAGTATATCATTGGCACCGAAAATTTCTATGCTGGAATGTTACGTTATTACAATACATGGAAGATGCGACATCCTGAACCTAACGACTTTTTACGTGTAATGGAAAAAACATCGGGCATGCAGTTGCATTGGTATTATCGCTATTGGATTCAAACGACCAAGCATATTGATTATGCTATTGGTAGTGTAATCGATAAAGAGGGATCAGCTCTGGTTGAGTTGAAGCGTATCGGAGAATTTCCTATGCCTATCGATTTGTTAGTGACATACAAAGATGGAAGCAAAGAACTTTTTTATATCCCTATGAATGAGCAAATGGGACGCAAACCCATCGAAGACAAATCAATAAAAAGAATTGATGCAGAAGCGTGGCCGTGGGTTAACCCTACCTACACGCTAAATGTTGGCTACAAAACAAGTGACATAGAAAGCATAGAGATTGATCCAAGTGGTAGAATGGCGGACATCGATCAGAAAAACAATGTTCTTAAAATGACGGACATTAAGCCCTATAGAAATCCCGTGAAGTAATTGAGCAACTACGTTTCACATTAATGATCAGTGAATCTTTTTACCCTTTTGGTCGATGACTACGATCTTGCTTTCACCATTTGTACCAGTAGTTTTAACAGTGAGTTCGCCAGTGCTGGCTGTATAAAGCAATTCAGAAGGTGTTAACTCAAATTTATAATTGATTGACCAGGCGAGCCCGGTTGCTTTATTAACACGCGCAATGGTTGCTGGAAATCCTTCCTTTACTTTGTTCTGCGAATAGATCAATGCAATGTATACGTCATTAGCCTCATGTACACCCAGTCCTTTAATAATTGGTAAACTCCTTCTCTTAAAATTGGGCGCATCGACAGGAAATGTTGTTCCTACATCAGGAATTCTAGAGGGTGTTATATTGTATAAATAGCCAACCGCCAGTGAGTCCTTATACTTTAAGCCAATGGTAAAACTGTCAGGCATAATAACCAATGGTTTAGAAACACGTGTTTCAGCAACTTCCATAAATAAAGGAATCGAGTCGGGTGAAGCAATTACCCAATTTAATGCCTTTGTGGCTTGCGTCAATTCATTTTCTTTTCGTGCGCGCTCACGATGTGCATACTCGTTTGTTGTCTTTACAAGACTTTTGAGTACCGCAGTTGTTCCATATGCACGGGTGATAAAGTGATTATAGTTAACTGCCTCAGCATCAAAATCGCGGGTAACTAAATGACTTGAGATACTGTCGAGTTTACGAACAGATGTAATTTCAGATTGAATGCAATTCATGCGCACGATCACACTAGCAGAATCACGTAAGTGTTTGTTAGCGATAAGATCAGACTGGTATTCTAGCTCTGCAAGCTTCATTTTAAAAAGCTCAGCCGGTATTGGATTTGTGTCAAACTTTTTTAATTGACTGTATGGGAGTTTAGCGACCAGTTTAGTTAACTCATTTTCCACAGATACAGAATCCTTTTTCAGCTTTTCGCGAAGCTTATTGATCTCCACATCATACGATACGAGTTGATCGCGCAAAGGCACAACTTCTTTTTGAACTGTTTCAACAGCTTTTTTTGCCCAACTTGCGTAATCCCAAACTTTTACATCACTAAGCATAAAGTCAGCTGGAGTTAATCCATCTTTCTTAAAGTCATCAATCTTTAAAAGAGTTTGTTGTTGGTTATATCCGGTTTTGCCTAAATCAGGAAGTAGAGTTTTATAATTTTTAAATGCTACCTGACAAGAGTCAAATACTTTTGTTAATGAGTTGAGTTCCGCAAGCAAGGCCTCATCCGCCCGCAGCAGCATTTCATTCTCGGTTGCGTATTTATCTTGAATTGCTTTAAACAAGACACCCGACTTCTCATATAATATCTGAGCTTGACCAAAATTGGATTTTAGGGGTTTTAATTTTTCCTTCTTCTCTTTTAGGGCTTTTACACGGGTTTCAATATCCAGTTGTATATCAGATAGCTTAATGGCAAATTCAGCCGTGCGCGGATCTCTTCGTACATAGGCCTGATAATTTTCATCGTGCCGCTTAATCTCCTTTTCGGTAAGCATCGGCAAGGCCTTATCAAAAAAGAAAATGGCTGAGTCTATATTGTTCAATAAAGCTTCCGTTTGCTTTAAGACATCATTTTTGGTGGAATTCTCCTGATAAATGATCCCCATATAGAGATACGCACTGGGATTGTCCGTTTCCGTTAGCAGGTATCGCTTAAGAAACGGCTCGGCCATCTCATACTGTTTGGCGTTCAATAACTCAATCAAATCTTTGTATTTGACTTTTTGAGCGATTGAGAATGTGCACTGAAATATTAAAAAAGCTGCGATTAAAGAACCTTTCCTAGACATTTTCACTTTATAAATTACTCCAAGTTATTAAAATTAAAGACATTTGACCACTCGTTTCAATAACCAAGCCAGTTTGGCATATTATGAAATCTATTATTGACCTTATTAAAACCATTCTTCCTGTAATAATAATAGTTGGGCTACTAAAAGTAACTGGCTTAATGGGAGAAATTACATATGTGGCACAGTCCGCTGCAGTGAAGGCAGGCGTGCTGAATGTAAATCCTTCTGAGCCGGATAAGGAAACCAAATTTGATTATGGTTTTACTATTAAAGATCTGAAGGGAAACAAATTTGCGTTTGACCAGTATAAAGGCAAAGTCGTTTTCATAAATCTTTGGGCTACCTGGTGCGGCCCCTGCAAGGCTGAAACATCCTCGACGCGGTCGACCGAGCCCTGTCCTACTAGGAGAGCACGATGGCGAATTCGGACTTCACACTGCCCGACGTTGGCGAGGGTCTCACCGAGGCCGAAATTGTCTCGTGGAAGGTCAAGCCTGGTGACACCGTCATCATGAACCAGGTGCTGGTCGAGATCGAGACCGCTAAGAGTCTCGTCGAACTCCCGTCGCCGTTCGCTGGAACCGTCGCCGCGCTCCTCGTCGAGGAGGGCCAGACCGTCGAGGTCGGCACCCCGATTATTACCGTGTCTTCCGACGGCAAGATTGCCGCGGACGAGCCGACTGCATCTCCCGTGGCCGAGGCGGTCGCCGATGCGAAGTCCACGGCCTGGCCAGTGAGGCACCCGCCGCCGACAAGTCGGGCGCCGTGCTCGTCGGCTACGGCAGCAGCGGCCACGGAGGATCCCGTCGTCGGCGCGGGGCGAGCCCGGTGGCTGCGCCCGCGCAAGCGGCGGCGCCCGCGCCCACGGTCCGGCCCTCGAGCGTGCCCGCGGCCGCGGCATCCCCCATCATCGCGAACTCGCCCATTCGCAAGCTCGCCAAGGATCTCGGCGTCGATCTCGCTACGGTGCTCGCGACCGGGTTGGTCGGCGAGATCACTAGGGACGATGTCATTCGGCAGGCCTCCCAGGCCAGCGTGTTCCGCAACATCGAGACTCCCGAGTGG
>CAWBCB010000105.1:0-15108 GCA_963787095.1 uncultured Cytophagales bacterium
TTCTTCCGCCACCGGAATGAACTGCGCGGGCGAGACCATGCCGAGTATGGGATGTATCCAGCGCAGCAAGGCTTCCACCCCGACAGGCGCGCCCGAATTATCCACTTGCAACTGGTAGTAAAGCACGAGTTCATCGCGTTCCAGTGCGACGCGCAATGCGCTTTCCAGCTGGTGGCTGGCGTTTTTCAACGCTTCCTGCATGGTGGTATCGAAGAAACACAGCGTGTTACGGCCTTTGGCCTTGGCCTGATACATGGCTGCATCCTGGCACGTTCACAGTTTCTCCTGCGTATCCGAATGACCCCGGAACAGCACAATCCCGACGCTGGAACTGGTGTGATGTTCGATGCTGCCGAAATGATAGGGGCGGCATAATTCGCTACGGATTTTTTTCTCGTCTATCCTGCCCGGCCTGAACCGCCGCAGCATTTGGCTCAGTGCTCAATTCGCCCAGCACCACCAGAAACTCATCCCCGCCCATGCGCGCAACGGTATCCTCATTACGCACGGAGGTTTTTAGCCGTAACGCAACTTCTATCAGCAAGTATAAAGGCAAAGTCGTTTTCATAAATCTTTGGGCTACCTGGTGCGGGCCCTGCAAGGCTGAAATGCCAGGCATTCAAAAACTGTACTCCAAGATGAAAGATGATTCAGTAACGTTTATCATGCTTTCGCTGGATAAGGATCAGGCACTACCAAAAGTAGAATCCTATGTACAAAAGAATGAATACACGTTCCCGATTTTCATGCCCTCCGGGTATCTGGCCGAGCAGCTACAAGTACCTTCCATCCCAACCACATTTATCATTTCGAAAGAGGGAAAAATAGTAATGAAGGAGATAGGCACCCGAAATTACGACACAAAAAAAATGCTCGATTTTTTACGAAAGGAAGCAGCAAAATAAAGTTCTCACTATCTTGCTTGCATGAAATTCGACCTTTCTGGAAAGATTGCTGCAATAACAGGTGGTGGAAGTGGAATTGGTAAAGCAATTGCTATTCAACTGGCACAACAAGGTGCTCAAGTTTGCTTGATTGATTTAAATAAAGAAGCTGTAGAAGCAACAGCTCAACAAATCCATCAAAATAAAAATCTAGCGAAAGCTTATACCTGCAACGTTGCTTCACAAAAAGAAACTTCGGGGGTTATCAACCAAATTGGTAAAGACTTTGGTACAATAAACATTCTTGTAAACAGTGCTGGCATTTCTCACATCGGAAAATTAGAGAATACCACAGAAGCCGACTTTGATCGACTGTATCAAGTTAATATTAAAGGAGTTTATAACTCCATGCACGCTGCCATCCCCTTCATGAAAAAACAAAAGCAAGGTGTTATTCTTAACCTCGCTTCAGTTGCCGCGTCAGTGGGTGTTGGTGAACGTTTTGCCTATTCAATGACTAAGGGTGCTGTGCTTTCTATGACGATTTCTGTTGCTAAAGATTATGTTCAGGAAGGTATTCGATGCAATTGCATTTCACCCGGTCGGGTTCACACGCCTTTTGTAGATGGCTTTCTGAAAGCAAACTATCCCGGCAAGGAAGAAGAAATGTTCGACAAACTTTCTAAAACACAACCGATTGGAAGAATGGGGAAACCCGAAGAGATTGCTAGCCTTGCACTCTATCTCTGTTCGGACGAAGCTGGTTTTGTTACCGGTACTGACTACCCAATTGATGGCGGATTTATACGACTAAATACATAAACACATGAAGTTATTTCGATTTGGCGATCCGGGGCGCGAGAAACCCGGAGTAGTAATTGACGAAAAGTTATATGACGCTTCCGCTTTTGGAGAAGATTACAATGAAGAATTTTTTGAGAAAGATGGACTTGCCCGATTAGAAAAGTGGCTCAGTCAAAACAAAGCATCTCTTTCAGTGATTAAAGAAGGAACCCGCCTTGGCCCTTGTTTTCAACGACCTTCAAAAATAATTTGCGTTGGTTTAAATTATACAAAGCATGCATTTGAATCAAACATGCCACTGCCGAAAGAACCAATTATTTTTTATAAATCAACGTCTGCATTATGCGGCCCCACGGATAATCTGATGATACCTCGCAAAAGCGAAAAGACTGACTGGGAAGTTGAACTTGCTGTGGTAATTGGAAAAAGAGCAACGTATGTAGATGAAAAAGATGCCCTTAACTATGTTGCTGGTTATTGCGTTCATAACGATTACTCGGAACGTGAATTTCAACTGGAACGTGGCGGACAATGGATGAAAGGAAAAGGGTGTGATACCTTTGCGCCTATGGGTCCATACTTAGTCACCAAAGATGAAGTGGCCAACTTCAACAACCTGCACATGTGGTTGAAGGTAAATGGTAAAATGATGCAGGACAACAATTCGGATGACATGATTTTTGAAATTCCATATCTTGTTAGCTACATCAGTCAATTTATGACATTACTCCCTGGGGATGTAATTTCCACTGGCACACCATCTGGAGTGGGTCATGGATTTAAGCCGCCTATCTATCTTAAGAAAGGGGATGTAGTAGAGTTGGGCATTGAAGGTATGGGTGAACAAAGACAAGTAGTGGTCTAGACACCGGATACTTGTTGCTAGAGGCTGGACAAATCGGTGTCCCGAAATTCAGATGGAGTATTCACTATCAAGTACCTAGAATCCAGAATCATGAGTCAAGCATCACGAATCGATTCCCATCAACATTTCTGGAAGTATAATCCTGTGCGTGACAGTTGGATTACTGAGGATATGCGAGCGATCCAAAAAGATTTTTATCCAGAGGATCTCGCCCCCATTCTTAAGAAGAACAATTTTGATGGGTGCGTTGCTGTGCAAGCCGATCAATCGGAAGACGAAACAAATTTCTTACTTGACCTGGCCAATCAGCATTCCTTTATTAAAGGTGTTGTTGGCTGGGTTGATTTGCGTTCTGAATTAGTAGAAGAAAGATTGTTTCATTTTAGTCAACAAACTAAACTTAAAGGAATTCGTCACATTGTACAGGCTGAACCAAACGGTTTCATGACACAAAAAGAATTTCTTCGGGGAATTAAAACGCTGAAAAAATTCAATCTTACCTATGATATTCTAATTAAGGAGCATCAACTCGAAGAAACAGGTTGGTTTGTCAATCAAATCCCAGATCAAAAGTTTGTGATAGATCACATCGCCAAACCAAGCATCGGAAAAAATGATCGGATTTTTTGGGAAAAGAACATGGCCATTATCGCTGCCTATCCCAATGTATTCTGCAAACTATCAGGCATGGTTACCGAGGCAAACTGGAAAAATTGGAAGTACACTGATTTTGAACCCTATCTTGACAAGATATTTTCCTGCTTCGGTATAAACCGGGTGATGTACGGTTCAGACTGGCCGGTGTGTTTAGTGGCCGGCTCCTATCAGCAACAAATCGGAATTATTGAACAGTATATTACCACATTTTCTGCATCAGAAAAACAATTGGTAATGGGTGAAAATGCAGCAAGATTTTACAATCTTTAGCAATGGATTTTCATTTAAAGGATAAGGTAATTATTGTTACCGGAGGTGCTCGAGGTATCGGTAAAGATATCGTTAGGATTTTGAAAGAAGAGGGAGCTATGGTTGCCGTTGTTGATAAAAGTCCGGAGGCAATCAAAACGTTGCCTTCGCGAAGCGATCAAATTAAATTTTTTCAGGCTGATCTATTTACAGCTCAAGCATGCAAACAAGTTATTGAAGATATAGTTTCTGAGTTTGGGCGCGTTGATGGACTAGTAAATAATGCCGGTCATAATGATAGCATCGGCCTGGAAAAGGGAACCCCTGAAGAATTTATTACTTCCATGAATAACAATGCAGGTCATTATTATTTTATGGCACATTATGCACTCAACTATCTCAAAAAGAGAAAAGGTGTAATTGTAAACATAGGATCTAAAACTTCTGTTACCGGCCAAGGAGGATCATCTGGTTATGTGGCGGCTAAAGGTGCCATACTTGCACTCACCAGAGAGTGGGCCGTTGAGTTACTCCCCTACTCCATTCGTGTAAATGCAGTGATACCAGCCGAAGTATCAACTCCATTGTATGAATCGTGGCTTAAAAAATTTCCTGATCCACAGGAAAAATTAAAATCAGTTTCAAAAAAAATTCCACTTGAAAATCGTTTAACCAAGTCTGAAGAAATTGCGAACACCGTTGTATTTCTTTTATCCGAACGATCCAGTCATACAACAGGCCAATGGGTTTTTGTGGATGGTGGCTACACACATCTCGACAGAGCAATAAGTTAATTATGCCAATATCATCTACTGAATCCAATTCAATGGAGAATGAAGCTACTCAAAAGAATTACTTAGTTCCACTCCTACTCGTTACCAGTCTTTTCTTTCTTTGGGGTCTTGCCAACATTCTAAACTCTGCACTCATTGCGCATTTTCAACCCGTGTTTGAAATAAAACGTGCACAGGCTCTTCTGGTTGAAACAGCTTTTTATTTTGGCTACTTCACCATCGCGTTGCCGGCAGGCATTTTCATGGAGAAGTACAATTACAAAAAAGGAATTTTGTTAGGCTTGGTTCTCTATGCTATTGGTGCACTCTTGTTTATACCCGCTGCAAAGACACTAACATTCAGCTTCTTTCTGATTGCCTTATACATTATCGCCAGTGGGTTGGCCTTTTTGGAAACAGCTGCCAATCCGTATGTAACAATTTTGGGAAAAGCTTCTACATCCGTTCAACGACTAAATTTTTCACAATCGTTTAATGGAGTTGCGTTGGTTGTGGGGCCCTGGCTAGCTGGCCAATTTATATTTGCCGGTAATGAAGGTGCTTTATCTGGTGTTGGCGAGAAACAACAAGCTGCAGAAGCCGTGATCATTCCTTATACCATTATTGCAGGCGCGGTTTTATTTGTAGCGCTGCTTTTCTATTTGATAAAAATGCCCGAACCGATAAAGACCTCGAAGTTAAAATTTGATAAGTCTATCTTCAAGCATAAACATCTTACTCAAGCCGTACTCGCTCAGTTTTTTTATGTAGGTGCGCAGGCCGGTATTTGGGGCATTACACTGAATTACATTACCGAACTTTTACCCGGTGTTAGCAACGAGATTGCATCCAAAAACTATATGATCATTGGAACATTCTTGTTTGTTGCGGGTCGTTTTATTGGTACCTGGTTAATGACGCTTATTAAAGATTCAAAACTGTTAACCGTATTTGGAGTATGTGCATCGCTTCTTTGTATTTCAGGAATCTTTGCCGGTGGATTGACGGCTGTTTACTCAATTCTTGCCATTAACTTTTTTATGTCGATCATGTTCCCGACCATATTTGCATTGGGTGTAAAAGATCTTGGCGAACAAACAAAACTTGGATCTTCGTTTATCATTATGGCAATTGTAGGTGGCGCGATAATGCCTCCTATCATGGGATTAATTGCAGATCATTTTAGCATTCAGCTTTCCTTCTTCCTTCCCTTTGCGTGTTTTCTATTTGTGATTTATTATGGATGGAAAGGTCATAAAATTGTACCCATTTCAACATCCCAATAATGGCGAAACGGTATTGCTTTGCCTTGGATTTAAAAGATGATCCGATTCTGATTTCAGAATACGAGAACTATCACCATAAGCTTGCGCCCGAAATTGAAAAAAGTATTCGCGATGCAGGCATACTGGTCATGGACATTTACCGTACGGGTAATCGGTTGTTTATGATCATGGAAACAACGGATGATTTCTCATTTGAACAAAAAGCACAAGCCGATGCTGCTAATGAAAAAGTACAAGTGTGGGAAAACCTGATGTGGAAGTATCAACAATCATTACCCCATGCAAAGCCCGGAGAAAAATGGATGCTCATGAAACAGATTTTTGAATTATAATATTATGGAACTGGATCAAACCACCCTCATCCCTGCTGAACAACTCAAAGAGTTTACGATAAATGTATTCCTTCATTTTGGAGTTCCTAAAGCAGATGCCGAACAAGCTGCCGATGTACTAAGCCTCTCTGACTTACGTGGAATTGATTCGCATGGCGTGGCTAGGCTGCATACTTACTTCGATATGTTTATGCTGAAGCGGATTAACCCTAAACCCAATATTACTATTGTGCGCGAACGCAAAAGTGTGTGCACAGTAGATGGTGATAATGGTCTTGGGTTGGTGGTGGGTCCACGGGCTAATCAAATAGCTATTGATAAAGCTGATGCACATGGGTCGGGTTGGGTAAGCGTTTGCAATACGAATCATTATGGTATTGCTTCTTATTATTCCTTTAAAGCGCTAGAGCGCGACATGATTGGTTGGTCCATGACTAATACCACTAAGTTAGTTGCTCCGCTGTGGGGTGCTGAGCGTATGCTGGGTACAAATCCCATCTCCATTGCATTTCCGGGATTAAAGAATAAACCCATTGTAATTGACTTAGCTACCAGTGCGGCTGCGTATGGTAAAATAGAAATAGCGAAGCGAAAAGGTAAAAAAATTCCGAAAGGGTGGATCATTAATAAAGAGGGTGACATGACTGATCAGCCAGCCGATATGATTGAAGGTGGTGCGTTACTTCCATTAGGCTCAGAACGTGACTTAGGTGGACATAAAGGATATGCGCTTTCCGCGATGGTGGATATTCTTACCAGTGTGTTGAGTGGCGCCAACTGGGGCCCGTTCGCACCTCCGTTCGCGTTGCGTCAGGAAATTCCTTCACGCAGTGTAGGCAAAGGGATTGGTCATTTTTTTGGAGCCATGCAGATTGATGGCTTTATGGATGTTACCGAATTCAAACAACGCATTGACGAGTGGATTGAAGTATTCAGAAACACAAAACCCGTGAAAGGACAAAAAGCAGTGTTAATACCTGGGGACCCTGAACATGACGAAGAAGTGATCAGAAGGAAGACGGGTATTCCATTAATACCCGCTGTTATCAATGACCTAAAAGATATTTCGAAGCAAACAGGAATTGCTTTTCTATAAATATCATAGGTGTCTGACCACTTCAAGTGGTCTTGACACCTGTAACGATACTAAATCATCTTCAGCACTCCGCGTACATAACCAATCGACTCTGCCGTTCCAGGAATAGGATCTTTACCATCTTTTTCATATTCAAGAGAAAGATTTCCTTTGAAGCCAATTTTTACCATCACCTTTAAAAACGCAGGAATATTAATCACTCCCCTGCCGATTTCAACGGGTGTGCCATCCGCCTCAGCTTTGTCTTCGTCTTTTAAGTGACAATCAAAAAGACGGTCTTTATATTTCATGGCGAGTGCTGCCGGGTCTTCTTTAATTCGCACCACGTGACCAATGTCTATACAAAGACCAATTCGCTTGTCTAAGTTTTTAATTCGTTCATAGGCATTGGTCGGGCTTTTATACACATCATCGCCCGGGCCATGATTGTGAATCGCTAACTTAATATCATACTCTTTTACTTTCTGTTCTACCAGCGGAAGGAACTCATGATTGGGTACCCCCACAATCATTTTTACTCCGGCATGTTTTGCATACTCAAACGCATTGTTAACCTCTTGCTCAGTCTTCATGTAAATTACCCCTACACCATAAAGATCAAGTCCGGCATCTCTTACTTTTTGTGCAGTCGCCTGAATCTCAGCAGCAGAACCCTCCAATGGCATGTGCATACTCTTCAGGGCAAGCTTTGTTATCCCTAGTCTTTTAACAGTAGCAATAGTGTCATCCAGTGATAATGTTCGGAACGTGTACGAGGCAATTCCCAAATCAAAAGAATGAGTACCAGTTTTCGATACCTCGTTATCAAGCGTTGAAGCATTTGCTTGTGGAGCCAGTATTAAGCCTGCGCCTGCAAGACCGGCTGCCTTTAAAAATTTCTGTCTGTTTATTTTCATGGGTAGTTACATTCTCATCTAAATCTGCAAAACAATCTTGTATTTAACAACCCGCTACGGATCAGGAAATTTCATTCATAATTTCTGAAAATAGTTTATAGGATTTAATCCGATCGCTATGATTATAAATATGAGAAACTACCATGAGTTCATTCACACCCGTTTCTTTTAAAAACTTTTGTGTTTTAGATTTTACTGTTTCTTTACTTCCCATAAATGCATACTTAAACATGCGCTGAAAAGCGGGCTCCTGAATCAACTCCCGAATTTCAGCTGTGGGTTCTTCAGGAGGTTGCATGTAATCCAGATTATTTGTCATCACCCCTACCATCAGTCGCACCAACGAAGTAGAAATTTTCTCAGCCTCATAATCGGTATCAGCAGCAATCACATTAATACAAGCAATGGTATATGGCTTTTGCAAAACTTTTGATGGCTGAAAATTATTGTAATAGATATTCAATGCATCAAAAAGTAGCGCGGGTGCAAAATGACTGGCGAATGCATAGGGAAGTCCCATCGCGGCAGCGAGTTTAGCGCTATCAGTGCTCGACCCTAAAATATAGATGGGCACATCAACCCCTTCGGCTACCGTGGCGCGCACTTTTGCTCCTTTATTCCCCACAGAAAAGTATTGCTTTATTTGTTCGACCTCTTGCGGAAACTGATGTACGGCCTGCATTCTATCTGCACGAATAGCATACGCTGTAAGCTGATCGGTTCCAGGAGCCCTGCCCAAACCAAGATCTATCCTACCCGGATATAAAGACCCTAACGTTCCAAACTGTTCAGCTACAATTAAAGGTGAATGATTGGGCAACATGATACCGCCAGAGCCTACCCGAATTTTCTTTGTTCCACCGGCAATGTGACCAATCAGCACGGAAGTAGCTGAGCTGGCAATGCTTATCATATTATGATGCTCAGCAAGCCAAAATCGGGTGTAGCCAAGTCCTTCTGCCTGTTGCGCTAAATCGAGACTATTTTTAAAGACATTGTGTGGCGTTGTGTTGACTGCTACGGAAGCTAATTCCAAAATGGAGTACGGAATATTTTTTCTATTAATTGACATGTTTTTGCAAATAGTTTTTCATGCTGACATACTGTTGTCATAGTGCGAACGTAACTATGCATATTATAATTCACCCATAAACTAAAATCGATATGAAAATTACTAAAGATTCTCAACCTCTAAACGCTCAACAACTTCTTGAACATTGGCAAGGCCACCGCAGTCTTACCCGTAGAGTGATTGAAGCTTTTCCGGATGATAAATTATTTACTCACTCGGTGGGAGGCATGAGACCTTTTGCCGAGTTGGCTTTGGAGATGTTGGGTATGGTTACTCCTACTATGGAAGGCATTGTAACCAGAACCTGGCCACAGTATGCAGCGGCCAAAGCACCCGATTCAAAGCAAGGCTTACTTGCTATGTGGGATAAAGCCACTACGGAGCTAAATGAATTATGGACTCAGATTCCTGAAGGCCGCTTTCAGGAAGATGATAAAGCCTTTGGCATGTGGGAGGGAAAAGTTTATTGGATTCTCTTTTATTGTATTGATAATGAAATTCATCATCGTGGCCAGGGCTATGTGTATCTAAGATCGTTGGGAATTGAGCCGCCTCATTTTTGGGAGAGATAGATTTATCAGAAGTTAAGTTGATGTCAGGGGTCATCTTGCCGGATTAAGTATAGCTTATGAATTTGATTTGAAGAGCGGTCGGATTGCCGATCTAAGTATTCACCCTTCTATAAGACAGGATCACGTTGATGCAAAAGAAAATCTGAGCACTATTCAGTCTGGCGATTTGCTTATCCGCGACTTAGGATTTATCAGTGTTGAGGTTCTATCAGAAATAGAAAAAAAGAAGGCTTTTTATGTAAACCGGCTTCACACCAACACAAGTATTTATGAAGTTGAGAACAAGATATTTGTAAAAATGGATTACTATAAAATGTATCGCTTTATGAAAAAACATAGTCTTCTCAGGTATGAACAGGAGGTTTTTATTGGTGATCGTCAAAAATTACCCGTTCGCATGATTTTAGAGATGCTCCCCGATGATGAAGTTGCAAAGCGATTTCGTAAGATAAATCAAAAGGCAAAGCGAAGTAATTGGAAAGTCAGTAAATCATATAAAAGCAAAGCTTATTTTAACCTCTTTGTAACCAATGCAGAATCTTCCATACTGCCAGCTGAACAAATCGGTGCTTACTATAAATTACGATGGCAAATCGAATTAATGTTCAAGGTGTTTAAATCAACTTTTCATATCCATGAATTAAAGCCAATGAGTCCGCAACGTTATCAGTGTCATCTATATGCCAAACTTATTTGGATTCTTATCAGTAAAAATATTTTTGATACGCTTAATTTCTACAGTTGGAAAACTAAGCAACGGCTTATAAGCATAATGAAAGTGTTTAATCACTTAAAAAACATTATTCCATCAATAGAATTATTTATCATTAGACAAGACAACAGAAGCCTTACTAAACTCATGAAGGTGTTCCTTTCATTTACATTTAAGCACTTACTTCTTGAGATGAAAAAATATAAAATAGGATTAGAACATTTGCTTAAAGAAAAGTTAAGTGTTTAGTATCTTTAATAAAAAAAGGCCTGTGTCGCAGGCCTTAACAACTAAAATGTTATGAAGGAAAACTCGTCTTAACATTCAATTTCAAAGTAAAATTTAATGGGTTGCTTATGCAACCCAAACATAAAAATATTAACCCTCTGATAATCAAACACAATGATCCGTTAGCTTGACGGCTATGGTTTTACAACCTGACATCCCACTGATAGGTTAAAATTAAATCAGGCAGGTCGTAAGACCTGACTACATTGGAGAGAAGGTTTTACAACTAAATGGAGGGATGATAAGCAGTGAGAAGAAATGACAAATTCAGCCTAACGCGTTGTGTATTGATTGCTCTTTCTATTCATAATGAAGAATAGAATAAGTCCAACGATAGGCATTAATATTGCAAATATGTATAAAAATGTTTTCGTGTCAGAATTAAGATTTGATTTCTTTGTCCTAAAGACCGTATAAATAATAACAACAAAACTAAATATTAATAATAGGGTGATTTTTGTCATCGGAGTCATAATACTATAAATATATAATTATTTATCCAATCTGCCTTATCCAACAACCTTCTCAATTTAGATTAAGAATACTAACATACCTACTTCAAATAAAACAACGTTGCTGTTTCTTCTTTGGATAGTCCGTTCACCTTGCGCCCACGACTTGCCTTATTCCATTTCGATCTAAACTTCCCGTCTGTCCAATCTGATAAAATAGTAGGATGAATGTATGATGATCTGCACACGGCTGGAGTATTGCCTAAATCAGAAGCAACGGTTTTGATTACTTCATTGGAGATTCTCTTTCGGGCAGTTTGCGTGTCGGGATCTAATTGTTTGGAAAGTCGCGAGGCAGTTTTCCAGGTAGCTGCCCACGTACGAAAATCCTTGGCGGTTACATTCTCATGTGTAGCCGTTATCGCATCCAGATACTCATTGATGTGATTTGATTTAATATCAAAATCATTTCCATCTTTATCTTCATACCGAAACAAATCTTGATTTTTTTTATTACTCCCCAGCGCCCCTGATTCACTAATTAACAACGCTAAATCATCTTCCCAAATTCTACGCTTCCACAACTTGCCCGACTTACC
Organism: uncultured Cytophagales bacterium; assembly: GCA_963787095.1. Classification (GTDB taxonomy): domain Bacteria; phylum Bacteroidota; class Bacteroidia; order Cytophagales; family Cyclobacteriaceae; genus ELB16-189. Next base: position 11,538 of record CAWBCB010000105.1, read on the forward strand.
CACAAATTCAAACACGGCATCCAACTCCCCTTCTGCTGAATTAGATCGATCCAATTCCATGTGTCCTTTGGTTAACGTAGTTAGTCCATACGACTTATTCTGTTTTGCATACTCATCGTTGCCTACTCTAAAATGGTAGAGATCAATAAGTTTTACAACAAGCGCTGTTACTTTGGCTTTGGGCATTCCCTCCAACGTTAAGTCACGATTAACTTTTCTGCGGATGGTGGGGAGTGTTTTTGCAAAACTAGTCATGCCATCAAACTTCTCAGCAGCACGGGCTTGTGTCCACGCTTCATGATACCGATACTGCAGGCGTCCTTTTGCATCCTTACCTGTAGCTTGTAAATTGGCTTTGGCATCCGCTGAAATCCAAACCTCAGCCCACGCAGGAGGCAACACCAATTTGTTGCACCGATTAATTACTTTTTGATCTTTGATTAGTTTGCCTCTGGCATCAAAATAATCCCAACCAAGAACTTTGGTCTTTCTTCTTTTTCGCGAGATTCCTTTTTTCATAGCAATGGAGAGTAGTTCTCATCTAGTCACTCTCTAAATTTAGGAAAGAATTAATAACAAACGTTTTCGGGTTACACCATTTATGTCTCAGTTGTCAGGTTTTAACAATTTTGTCAAAAATATAAACTTATGCCCCACACTTTGCGTTAACCCCAATACTCGCTCAAAACTTGATTGTAAAAGCAAATTGGTCTAGTTTTGTCCCCGAATGCAAAAAGGATTCATAAAATATTGCCTGACTCTTTTTATTCTTCTCTTTAGTGGATATAGTTATCTATCCGCTACTTCCATTGATCTTAATGGATCGAACGATGCAAGTTCTAACAGCATTCATCAGCACGGTAATTTTACCTTTAAATCTCCAGTTTCCGGCTTAGATCATAAAATAGATCTAGCTGAAAATGAAATTGAAGAAGACGAGTCGGACCTACCCATCAGGTTTCTAGAAAGTTATAATTACGCTCCTGATTTCAATGCGCAAGCAGCCGGATGTTCAATCCACAACTCTAAAAAAGAGATCCCCTTCTACTTAATATTCTGTACCATCAGAATATGATCTAACGAAGGCAGTTTAAGATTGCCTCCTCCTTTCAATTATTTATGAATCATCACCCTGAAGTATTTCACTTCTAACCGATGATATAATGTGTATTTCACATACATGTGCTAAAAGGAACCATTAAGAACCAAACATTTTATACATCAAAATTCTATGAAAAATAATCTCATACTCATAAGCCTGTGTGCACTAGCGTGCTTTACAAGCTGTGAGTCGCACAAAGAAGAGGCAAAAGAAGAAACCAAATTTTTGGTTACCAGCCCTCTGCGAATGGACACATCTATTTCAAAAGATTACGTGTGTCAGATTCGATCCATACAACATATTGAAATGAGGGCCCTTGAAAAAGGTTACCTGCAAGAGATTTTTGTAGACGAAGGTCAGTTTGTGAAAAAAGGACAACTCATGTTTCAAATCATGCCCATGCTTTATAAAGCTGAACTGCAAAAGGCACAGGCCGAAGCCAACTTTGTTGAAATTGAATATCAGAACACTGCAAAACTAGCTGAGAGCAATATAGTTGCGCCTAATGAACTGGCGTTGGCGAAAGCCAAACTTGAAAAAGCAAAAGCCGAATTGGCATTGGCACAAGTTCATTTAAGCTTCACAGAAATTCGGGCACCTTTCAATGGCATTATGGATCGATTTCAGGTGCGATTGGGAAGCTTAGTAGATGAGGGAGATTTATTAACCACCTTATCTGATAACACAAGCATGTGGGTTTACTTCAATGTACCTGAAGCTGAGTACCTGGAATATGAATCCAATGTTAAATCAAAAGACAAAACAAAAGTTACTTTGATGATGGCTAATGGAAAGATGTTTAATCATATTGGTGTGGTTGAAACTATTGAAGCCGAATTCAATAACGAAACAGGAAACATTGCATTCAGAGCAACATTCCCGAATCCAAACCGCTTGTTAAGACATGGCGAAACAGGAAATGTGTTAATGACCATTCCTCTTAATGACGTACTGTTGATTCCTCAAAAGGCAACATTCGAAATATTGGATAAAAAATATGTATTTGTTATTGATAAGGATAATATCGTGCGGTCTAGATCCATAACGATTGCTGCAGAAATGCCGCACATCTACGCTGTGCAAAGTGGCTTGGAAACAACTGATAAAATTCTTCTTGAAGGCTTGCGACTGGTTCGTGAGAATGAAAAGGTCAGTTATGAATTCAAGAATCCGAAAGAAGTGCTATCGCATTTAGATCTCTATGCAGAATAATCTAAACTCTAAAAAGATAAAGTAATGTTTAGAAACATAATACATAGACCCGTCTTTGCCATTGTAATTTCGGTAATCATTCTATTTGTGGGATCATTGGCTATCAAGCAACTTCCCATATCACAGTTTCCTGAAATTGCACCTACTACAGTAAGTATCTTTATTGCCTATCCAGGCTCGAGTGCCGATGTATTAGTTAAATCTACCCTCATCACTGTAGAGAATGCAATCAATGGTGTGCAAGGAATGAGATACATGACAAGTGATGCCACCAGTGCCGGTGAAGCTACTATTTCAATCATTTTTGATCCCGGAACAGATGCTAATGAAGCGGTAATTCGAGTCAAGACAAGGGTGGATCAAGTAATGCCGCTGCTGCCTGATTTGGTGCAGCGGGAAGGAGTTATCATTACTCCTATTCAGCCCAGTATGTTGATGTATGTGAACCTCTACAGCACGGATAAAAAACTGGAGGAAAAATTCTTGTACAATTATGCTAACGTAAAAATGATTCCTGAGATAAACAGGATTCATGGAGTAGGTAGAACAAAAATTTTAGGAAGCCGCACGTATGCCATGCGCATCTGGTTAAATCCGGATCGCATGCGCGCGTATAGCATCTCCATTGAAGAAGTAATGAATGCATTGGCTGAGCAAAGTATTATCGGACGTCCCGGAAGAATTGGACAAAGTTCTGGTATTAAAGCACAATCGCTGGAATACGTTCTTACTTATAAAGGAAGATTCAGCAAGGCTGAAGAGTATGAAGGTGTTATCATTCGCGCGAATGCAGATGGTGAAAGTATACACTTAAGAGATATTGGTAGAGCTGAATTAGGGAGTGAATTCTTTGACATCTATTCAAATTTAGATGGTCACGCTTCGGCCGCGATTGTGCTAAAGCAGAACTACGGTAGTAATGCGAGTGATGTAATCAGAGACATTAAAGCGAAGCTCGAAGAAATGAGAGCTGACTTCCCACCAGGAGTTGATTATAAAATCAGTTATGATGTATCAACCTTTTTGGATGCATCGATCGAACAAGTAACGCATACGTTGCGTGATGCTTTTATACTTGTTGCATTAGTTGTGTTTATATTCCTGGGTGATTGGCGTTCCACATTAATACCGATTCTGGCTGTTCCTGTTTCGTTGATCGGAGCATTTTTTGTGATCCAATTTTTTGGACTTTCAATCAACCTGGTTACACTCTTTGCCTTAGTGCTTGCAATTGGTATTGTGGTGGATGATGCCATT
>CAWBCB010000106.1:0-22250 GCA_963787095.1 uncultured Cytophagales bacterium
AAAACATTTTAGCTCTCGTCACATACCATTTATTCATACTATAGAAATTCACAATTTTATGGATTTAATTTTCTTAATAGAATTTGCGCACCATTAATAGGATAATACTTTGAAGTTAATGGAGTCTGAAATAATCTCACCTCCCCATTGATCGCGCAGTTTTACAATTAAGCTGTGATTTCCTTTAGCCGATAATCGGATCGGATCAGCATAACGTTTTTCAGGTGCCTCATCAAATTTTACATACACTGATTCAATCGCAATATTCTTGTCTGTCGGAGTTAAGTAGACTACAGATCCAGCGGGATAGATGAAAGTTTTTTCGGCAGGTTTGTCTTTTAGTGTTGCCTTCAAGATATCTCCAATAACAAATCTATCGAGCAGAACAAAATTGTATTTTATCTGAACTTCAATCGAAGGACCTGCGTAAGTCCTTGCTGCTGGAATGCTATCTGAGGCAATTATTAGTGAGTCGTAATTCTCCTTTACTACGTGAACGCTATCGTTAGGAGGGAATAAAAAATTATTGCTGAACAAAGCAAGGTAAAAGGAGAGAAGTATTAGTTTCATTTTTTTATGATTTAAAAATTATTTTAAATTATCGTTTAAACCCCAACGCGGCTCCGCCACAACGCGCAGCGCCTGGATCGAATGTGTATTGGATGTAGTAAATTCCAGTAGCATTACACGGGAACGCTAACGCAGACACCTTATCACTTCCAATTTTGTTACTGGCTATCTTATTGCGTTGGTTGTCATACAAGGTTACAACCGTACCTATGGATTTATTCCTGTCCTTAAGTGTTAGGATATAGTTTGAACCCTTGGTTAGCACGTATGAAAATTCTACCTTCTCAAGATCAGGTTCGCCCTCAATCTTATATGATTTCAAAAAATTATATCCTGTGGGTATCGTTGAAACTGATGCATTAACAAGTTCTAGTGAATTGCATTGTGCCATCCCTACACGGGCAACAAAAAATATGACAGCAATTATTGTGGATGATTTAATAGTGGTCTTCATTGTTAGCTAATTATTTTATTACGGATTGCACTTGTTTTACTTCTGATGCTGATTATGTCCTCTTCAGTAATATTGATTGTGGTTGTACTGTTATCTTTAACTACAGCAACACCATCCACTATTTCAATACTTGAAGCCTCATATCTATAGTTGATTTGAATATTATCAAAAGCAGTTTTTAGATCTTCCAGATCGGCCAATAACAAATTGATATTGTTATCGTGTTCATAGAAAGATAAAAGCAGCATGATCTGTTCAAGCGTAATTTTTTGTGATCCTATTGTTTCATGCAGTTGTTTGTTAGTCATATCATTTTTGGCCACCTGGCATGTAATGTCCATCGCTTCAATCCAACCGCCAATTAGTAAAAGCACGCTCAGGTTCGAGCGGTCTTGAGTCTGTAAGTATTGATTGATTGAATTGAAATTTTGAGTAGTTACTAATAACAAAGAATCAAGGTTGTTGCTGTTGGCCGCCAACTTTCCAATAGTTTCAATGTCAAAGAACTGACCAATCTTCAACTCATCTGCCAATTGCTTTATGGCTGACAAATATTTAATGCCATCAAGGTTTTGCTCATAAATATTGGTGTACCCCAGATCAGTACCATAGATGCCAAGATTCAAAGCTTGCTTATAGCTTGTGTTGTAGCGATCATAATTTCTGGGTTTGTTCAAAAATCCACGATCGTACTTTGTGCCCGAGGCTTTTAAAAGTGCGGAGATTTCCAGAGGACTTGGAATCTGACCCAATAAACCTCCGATGAGCTCCGCATCCATTTTAGGAGCAAGCTGGGTATTAGATACACTTTTCAAGAAAGTGTCTTCATTTGGCTTCTCGCCCGAGCTACACGCCAGGCAAAGCATTAGTGGAAGTGAATAAATTATTTTTTTCATTGTTCTTTATTTAATTGATATTGGTTTTCATTGAGACTTAATTTTTATTGAAGATTTTATATTCGCACCAAATTGATTGGGCTGTGAGCCCTTTTAACATGTATCTTTTTTTTCGGTTTAAAGGATCTGATTTTATACGCTTGATTATAGGTGTCGCAGGGCGAAATAGATTGTGAGCATGAAGACAGTGCAATCAGCACTACACAAAGAAGTAGAATTATGATTTTCATTTTAATGTTTTTATTTTCTGGAAAATTTTTCCTTTCGATCGGATTATTTCAGATGCATTCAATATTTTCTTAAGTGATTCAAAATATAAGGTGATGTACAGCGCAATGGACATTAACCAAATCACAATCAGATTAAACCAATAGGTGCTTACATGTATTCCCAATGCATTTTTGGTTGGGAAGAAAAATCCAGTGCTGTAATCGAATGCACTTGTTGGGCGTGGGACTTGAAAGATTGGATCGATCTGTTGAATCAATTTTCCATCTGCTTCTAATATTCTTGCCTTCGTGTTTATGTTTTTAACAAGATCAGCCAGACTTTGATTGTAGTACGTGTCTTTGTTTTTATTAATGGACCAGCCATTGTCTTCATAGTAAGCCATCTTCTTCTCTAACAAAGCAGTTTGCTGATTGTATAAATTCTGATTGTGTGCCTTGTAATCATCTAACAATTTTTCTAACCTCTTACCAGTGTTCTCAGAATATTTTCCCCTTTCAAGCATAACCACCACATCAGCATGATCCTTAAAAAATTCATCGGTGTATATATTCTGAGCAATGAGTGCGAGGTTGTAATCGACTAACTTTTGGATCGAGTCATTTTTACTTTCAAAGTTTTCAAGAGAGAATTGATTCATTCTTCTTAATTCATCCACAAGAAATGCTGATTTGAAATCTGCCTGAGATTGAGCTTTCTCGTATTGATAAAATGATTTTTCAAATTCGTTATCCGTAAAATAGTAAGTAGCCAGCGCTTCGTAAGACCATCGTGAGGCCATAAGATCGGCCACCATTGGCACTTTGCCCTTTGTGCTTATCAGATTATTTAGCTTATCAAAATTGAAAAGCAATCCACTAAGAATCATTTGTGGAATCAAAAGCAATGGTATAACCACATACACGGTAACTGCCGATTTAAACGCTGACGAAATATTTAGACCAAGCACATTGGCAAAACATGAGGTAGTAAACATGACAAACCAAAACGCGAGTGTAAACCCATGAATTTCAAGAATGAGATTGCCAACAACTACAAAGAGAAGAGTTTGAATAGCCGACAGGGTAAACAAGATTGCCAGCTTAGAACTTAAGTAGCTGTTCCAACTTAGGTTAAGGAATGATTCGCGCTTTAAAATTTTACGATCCCGTATAATTTCTTCAGCACTAACCGTAAGCCCCATAAACAAGGAGACTATTATGCTCATTAAAAGAAAGGCCGGAAAATTGTCATTGAAACGGAAAACATATTCTGTATCGCCCGCTGCATTTTTATATCGGATCACGAATGCCAGAATAAAAGCTAACAAGGGTGCTTCTAAAAAATTGATCAGCAGATATTGCTTATTGCTAATTTTAGCCAACACATCCCGAACTGTGTAAATGAATGTCTGCTTTAATTTGCCAGGCAGGTTGAGTGTTTTAGGTGGCGCTTCTTTAACATCTTCGAGCGGAGAAATTTTAAAATTGTCGTTGTACATGCCATGCCATTCCATAGGAGTGACCTTTCGTCTGTTTGTTGGCTGTCCATATTCATCAACCACCTTTGCTTCTATAATGTTGAAAATCTGTTCGGGATTTACACTACCACATACTTCACATTGTCCTCTGTTACTGTCAATCTGATGAGTTGCTTTCTTAAAATAAGTGATGGCTCCTACAGGTTGACCATAGTATGCCGGATAGCCGCCCGTGTCCATGATGATCATCTTATCAAACATCTTGTAGATGTCGGACGAGGGCTGATGAATCACTACAAAAATAAGTTTACCTTTTAGTGAGAGTTCTTTTAATAAGTCAATCACGTTCTCAGAATCGCGTGATGAAAGACCCGAGGTGGGTTCATCAAGAAAAAGAACTGCAGGTTCCCGAATTAATTCTAACGCGATGTTTAATCTCTTTCGTTGACCACCGCTAATGGTTTTATCTAAATAGCTCCCTACTTTTAAATCCTTCCGTTGATCTAGGCCTAAACTTTCTAACACTTCCATCACCCTGGCGTGAAGTTGTTCCTCAGAGAAGGTTGCAAAACAAAGTTTAGCGTTGTAATAAAGATTTTGGTAAACCGAAAGTTCTTCTATCAAAAGATCATCCTGCGAAACATAACCGATCACTCCCTGCACTTCATTCTTTTGCCGATGAATATCAAGTCCGTTAATTACGATTTGCCCTTTGGAGGGTTTCTCTAAACCTGCCAGTACATTTAACAACGTAGTTTTACCGGCACCACTGGCGCCCATAATTCCAATAAGTTTACCTGGGCCTTCAACTACATTTACATTTCGTAACCCTATTGCACCGTTGGGGAAAAGAAATTCTTCCACATTTGCATTAAAGGAAAGCTTGGTTGTCTTAAGCTCTTCATTGAAGTCTGCCGTGAGGTCACTATAGTAAAGAGCATCTCCTTGTGGCGTTTTAATTGTACTTCCGTGTGAGAATAGATACACACGTTGTGCGTGCATCACAAAACCATTTAACAGGTTCGATTCTGCACCCAGGTATTTCACAAAGTACATATCCACACTTCGCACGCGCATAAAAATTAGCTGCCCATTTAAGTGAGCGCTTGCGTGTTTACTTTGTCCTTCTGATTGACGCTCATGAGAATCAACCACCAAAATATTTGAAGAATCTACTTCAGCCTCATTGGCTGCCCGAACAAATTTTTCAATCAGCTCATGTTCATCAGCTCCAATATTAAACACTTCAGATACAGTGTTAATGATTTCCATCCGCTGTGATGCAAAATTTCCATCCGTACACATTAGCTCAAGCAGCTTAATCAGCACAACTATCTTTTGCTTTTGTGTAAGCGTCTTATTGATTTTACGGCAAATACCAAGTGTTCTTACAGAATCCTTTACGGATGTGAGTTTTTTCTCTGCGCCATCACTAGCCGAGTTATAGTTAGAAAAGCGATCGTACAATTCGATGTACTCATTTACGGAGGCATGATCCAGTTCTTGTTGGAAAAACCTAATTACAAACTCTCGTTCATTCATAGATGCGCCACCATCTTGCTTCGTTATGATCGCAAACAGCTGTGTTATTGCCTTAAGTATTTCCTCACTCATCTTTACTATGTGTTATAAACCAATTTGTGCTTTAGTATAGAGAAAGCTATCGCAGGCCTTCATAGGAAAGCGATCACTTTGACCATATTGTTATTTGTATTTTGTTCCGGCCCTTCTCCCTACTTCATGTATTTCAATTCACTAAAATTACTCTCGAATTAAGGAGTGTTATTAATAACTTTTTAATTCAAAAGGAACCTCAATCAAATCCCTATACTCTTCACCTGCTTCCATCATATCTTCATCATCTTCCTGGTAGTGCCAATGAATCGTTGCTCCTGCTACTTCATCAAGCGCTGTAAGAATATCAAGTATTAACTTTGATGACGCAGTGTTAAAATATTCCAGATTAAAAATAAAATCTGTTGATGCATTAGGTGACTTAGCGTATTGCTTAATCCACTCGAGTACGGGCTTGTAAAATTCTGCACAGTCCTCAGGAAGAGATCTTCCAGAGATTTCAAAAATTCCATTACTCTTGTCGAGAATAATTTTAGGAGTGTCTTCTGCTCCTTCGATATTTAATATTTCCATGATTATTTAATAATTAATATTATGCTACTTGTTTATTGAATCTTGCGATGTTCACTTTTAAGCAAAAGAATGAAACCTCATCATCTACATCTACAAAAGCCCACTCTAGCTTTTCGCCTGACTTTCTTGCCATGTCAACAAAACCTAAACCCGCGCCACCTTTTTCAGAAAGTGTTGAGTTCTTGATAATGTCTTTGTATAATTCCTTCAACCCTTCCTTATCAAGACTGTTAATTTTTTCAAGGGCACTTTTCAAGCTTGCAACATTTTCTTTTTTAATTGGATTGCCAGACATAATTGAATATTTGCTCTCTTCGTTACCAATTAGAAAGATTGCGGCATGATGCTTTCCTTTTTCTAGTGTTTCTGTTTCATCACTATGCTTAACAATGTTTTGAAGAGCTTCCACCATCACATTAAAAATTCTCTTTTTAATAGTCGACTCTTCTCCTGAAGATTCCAGGTTTCTTTCCGCCATTGTAAGAATTGATTTGGTCGTTTGCTGCGTGAAATCTCCCTCATAGATCAGAATCACGTGATTGGTCATCATTGACCGGTGTAAATCATAAATAAATTCCATTTGTTTGCTTTTAGTTTGTTTAAGAAAAATTGTAATTGTGTTTTATTATCATTTTTTAAAATTTGATTCCAATCATCAGCACATCATCAGTTTGCTTTTGTGCTCCTCGCCAATCTTCCCACTTTTGATCGAAGATCTGAGCAGATTGATTAGCCGGCATGTGATGCACATTTTCAATAAGTTCGCGCACACGCTTCGAACCAAACTTCCTCACATCCGCGCCACCAAATTGATCAGGATACCCATCTGAACTAAAGTAAATTGAATCGCCTGATTGAAGTTTGATTTTTGTGGAAGTGAAACTGGTTTGATTCTTGGCCACCCCACCTCCGATAGGGAATTTATCACCCTTCACTTCTTCCATCACGCCATTATTCATTACATACAGTGGACGATGCGCTCCAGCATATTCTACCGTTTTAGTTTTTGTATTGATGCGACACAACGCAATGTCCATTCCATCCTTCGTCATTGAGTTGTCTTCATCCTGGCGCAGTGTCTGGGTTACTCCTTCATCCAGTAAATCAAGAATTTTACCTGGATCAGTCACATTACGACTTTTAACAATATCATTGAGTAAGAAATATCCAATCAATGATAACAACGCGCCCGGAACACCGTGCCCAGTGCAATCCACCGCAGCAATATAAATGTGATCATTCAGGTGGGCGAACCACGGGAAGTCTCCACTTACCACATCTCTAGGCTTGTATAGTATAAAGGAATCCGGTAATGTTTTACTAATAATTCTGCTATCCGGTAAAATTGCATTCTGAATTCTCTTGGCGTAATTAATTGAGTCATTGATTTTCTTATTCTTATGTTGGATATCTAATTCAATAAGTTTGCGCTCAGTAATATCGTGCGACACCACTAACACCGACTCAATAGTTTCTTGCTCGTTGAATTCAGGTATGGCATCAATTAGCATTACACGTTTTCCCATCTCAGATGGAAAGTCCATCTCAGCTGTTACTTTATCACCTGAGTTATTTACCTGCTCAACAATACGAAGCCAGCTTTCCAACACAGACGAATCAAGAGATGTTTCTTCCACCTTTTTATTCATGAACACTCCAACTTCTTTTCCTGTATACGTTTCGATTACGGGGTTGATATAACTAATTGTGCCTTCTTCAAGTCTAGCAATTAAGTCTGTTGAGTTTTCTGAAAGAGCTTGCATCTTACTACGCATCCGTTGCTCTTGTTCCGCTCTTCTTCGCTCAGTGATATCACGAGAATTTAAAATGTATCCGCGAATAGCAGAGTTAGACATGAAGTTGGTTCCGGTGGCTTCAATCCAGATGTATTCACCTTTTTTATTTTCGTAGCGAAATTGTGCTGTTACTTGCTCACCGGGTGTTTGTTTTAGTCGACTAAAAAGACTTGTGAAAATTTCCTTTTCATCCGCATGTACAAATTTCAAATCACTTTTTTCCTGGAGCTCACTCGGCATATAGCCTAAGATTGTTTCAACTGAAGGAGAAATGTATCGGACAGTACCATCTTCTTCATAAATTGTAATTATTTCCGAAGCATTCTCAAGAAGAAGTTGCATACGATTACGCGTGTGATTCACCTCTTCCATTTGCTCTGCCAGTTTGGAATTAGATTTTTCCAACTCTTCCTGTGTGGCTCGCATCTCCTCTGCATTCTGTCGAAGCACCTCTTGTTGCTCTTTCAAATTACTACTCATCTCCTGAGATTCGGCTAGCAATCTTCGAGTGCGCTCATTCACTTTAATATTGAAAATGGTGCGTGCCAACATGGTGCTCAGTTCTTCCACGAACTTGATTTGGAATGAATTGAATTTTACAAATCCAGCCAACTCAATTGCACCAAATACTTCCTCATTTGCCATCAATGGCATAATCATGAGGCATGCTGGTTTCTTCTCTCCTATAATTCCTGAAGTAATCGATAGATAATTATCGGGTATTTCAGTTCTTAAAATCATTTGCTGTTCAATGGCTGCCTGCCCTACTAATCCTTCGGCAAACTGATATGATTTTTTTAAATATTTCTTACGGTTATAGGCAAGACTATTACGCAACTCTATTGTCTTCTCCTCTTCATTCACAATGTAAAAGGCGCCTTGTATTGCTCCAATCTTATTGATCGTAAATCGAATAATATCATCACCCAACTTATCTAATGAGTCATTCGTACGGAGAATCTCACTCGCTTCGGCCAAGCCCAATACAATCCAATTTCTTTCTTTCTCCTTCGTGTCATTTACCACCAGGTTGTTTCGCATGTTTACAAGTGCCCCACCCAAAGAATCATGTTCACTTGCTGATTCAAAGGAAGTATCATATTTTCCTTCACCAATTTTCTGAGCAAATTCTGCATTTCTTTTTAGCATGCTCACCAATTCATCCACGCGAGTTTGCATAAGACCAAACTCATCAGAAGTTAAATAAGTAGACTCTTCAGGAAGCTCACCTTTTGAAACCATCTCCAATGTGCTAGCCATTGACGAAAGCGGCCTGACAATAGACTTTGCATATACGCCAGCGATTAGCAACATAAATAAGCAAACAGATGAGCCAACATATAAGTAGGTGCGCAATTGTTCTTCCTTAGTCTGTGAAGGATCTAAATGATACCCCACAAATCCGATTACTATAACAGATACTACCGTTAATGCGAAGACCAGAAAAGTGATCTTATAATTTATTTTAATGTTCTTAAGCATACTCAATCATTTTATCTTTGTGCATTACTCCCGCTAAAATCTCAGTTATCTTTTTCAATTGGTCGAGTGTACTCTTATTGAGTGAATGAAACATGGCCAACTCCAAGACGCCTTCAACTTTGTTTACTTTAACTATAGGAACCATTACCAGGTATGAGGGTGATGCTGAACCCAGACCCGAAAAAATGGTCAAATAATTTTCTGGTAATTTGTCTATGCACAACATCTTCTTTTCAGAAGCTACTCTTCCAATCAATCCTTCGCCAAATTCGTATTGCGTGGTTAATTGTTTATCAAATGAAATTGCATATCCATATTTTAGATCAAGCTTTTGCTGATCGGCTAGGTAAATAGCTCCCTGACCTGCTTGAAGTTGTTCGCACACTTCATTCAATGCATTTTGCAACGAATCATAAGGTCCTTCAACAATTTTTTCTATATGATTAATGTTTAATTGGCCAATTTCTTCGGTCACAATCTCCTGATTGACTAATTCAACTTGCTTTGACTTTTCAACATAGACTACCTTTTCATTTTTTCTTGAAGTCAGGATATAAATAGTAACTATCCCCAATAGGAAGGTGACTGCGATTAAAATGGAGGCAATGAACAAACTATCAACTCCTGGGTTTTTTCCTGCCAAGAACAAGGTGTAAGCAGAAGCCACAATTCCAATAAAGAATAACGTAGCTAAAAGAGTTGGTGCTTTATATAATATTGATGTCTTCATTTATATTGTGTGTATAATTCCTTTAAAAAATTAATGATCTGATCCAGACTAAGTGTGTGATCGATCTTCGATAGGGCAAGGGCTGCCAGTGGCATGGTGCTAATCATACAATCAGCAGGATCCTGCACAATGGTAAGGCCACCCTTGTCCGCAATATTTTTCATACCCAACCCTCCATCTTTATTAGCCCCTGAAAGTAAAATGCCAACCAACTTATTTCTATAAGCGTAAGCCGCACTTCCTAACGTGATATCGATGGCAGGGCGTGAGTTATTTACCATGTGTTCTGTAGAGAGAGAAAAATAATTTCCTATCTCCACAGACATATGATAGTTGGCCGGTGCCAAGTACACTAATCCTTTCTTGATCGACTCTTTATCATCAGGTTCAATAATTCTTAGCGCACTTTTAATGGACAATGCTTCCACAAATCCATGACGAACATGTTTTAAGCGATGCAGTGCCATGATAATCGGTAGAGGAAAATCTATCGGCAATTGTGATAATATTTTCACAATGCCTTGAAAGCTTCCTGCTGATCCGCCTATCACAACCGCTTTATAACTATTATTGAGATTATACTGCATCGCGAGATTAGTCTCTAATTTTTTTATAAACCTTTTCTTCCTGATTTACTACAATGAAGCGGCTTGCGTAGTCGCACCAAATCATGGATTCTTTTGCTCCAATAGCGAGGTATCCATATTTATTCAAGTCGGTGTGGAATTTTTTAACAACTTCATTTTGTAACGCCTGATTGAAATAGATCATCACATTTCTACATAAGATCAAATCAAATTTTGCAAAGCCGTTGCCAAGCACCAGATCATGCTTTTGAAAAGAGACATTCGACAATAATTCTTTATTCATCACAGCCTTTCCTCCTACCTCGGTATAGTAATCTTTAAGCGTTCCTTTTCCCTGGAATCGGATGTAATTCTTCTCATTGGTTTCCATGTTCTTCAGTGAGTAATTCGCTGCACGAGCTTTTTCAAGAATGGTTTGATCTAAATCAGTTGCATAGATCTTTACCTGATCTTTGATGCCCATCTCTTTAAGCAAGATGTTCATCGAAAGAACTTCCTCTCCTGAGGAGCAGCCCGCATGCCATATTTTAAATTGCTTGTTGTTGAGTAAAATTCCCGGAATAATTTCTTCGCGTAGGATTCTCCAAAACCCTGGATCGCGAAACATTTCTGTCACATTTACAGTTAGTTCATCCAGGAAGTCATCTATAAAAACTTTCTCTTCAGTAAGCTTTTCTAACAGAGAATCAATGGTAAGGCCACCTACTTCCAAAATTCTGAGCATCCTTCTTTTAAAGGAGGACATGGCATAATTGCGAAAGTCGTAACCATGTTTTAAGTGAATCAACTCTGTAATTCTTTTTAGATCCTTTATGTCAATGTCCTGAATCACGTTGGTAAAATTTGTATAGTTAAAAGTTATTTCGATTGCTGGTTATGATATTCAGTTAATTGCTTCGGGCAAGGCTGCATCACATGATTTTATTGGAATGTGTAAGTTGACTACCTGGGTATCCTTATCGTGAAAATCAATTTTCATAGATGCTTCTAATTCAATAGCTCTCTTTTGAGCTACATAATAGTTAAACAAATAGGGGTTAATCAATAAATCAGAATACAAGGAAGTGATGTTGTTAATTACCGACTGAGTATTTTGACTGGCTTTAAACCCATGAGCGTTTATGCTTAATACCAACCAACCGCCTTTCAGTTTTACGTCCATCACAATCTCTATTACATTCTCTTTAGCGACTGAGGATACAGGAAGTGAAACAATGTAGAGCAACAAGCTGCTTACCAATTGACGCGTACTGTATTCATTTACGCCATATACCTCAGTAACTGTTGAGTTTAAACTGAATGTAACGTTGTTCAAGTGACAATTGTCTGCCAACAATTTTTTTAGGGTTACTTCCAGCAAAGAAAAATTTAAAGATTCGGTTGAAACCTCATGCTTGTTACTTACATCAGCCAGATAGAGTAATTTAAATAGCCGATCGTCCAGTTTATTGGCATGTATTTCAATCATGGATGTTAATTCATCCACTTCGCAGTTATCTTTTCGGATTTTAATAAGATTCACAAGTCCCTTTATGGTTGCCAGGGGTCCTCGTAAGTCGTGTGCTGTTCTATAAATAAATGAGTCTAGTTCCGTGTTTTTTAAAACCAACTCTCTTTTCAAGTGGGTTACGTTTTCTGCTACCTTAATCTTTAATACTACATATCCGTTTATCTCGCTGATCAAACCTAAATAGAACCCCGAAATAGTAACACCTACACTTTCACCATACTTTGAAAGTAGGTTTCCTGAAACATTATCGAAGTATCCCCCTTCCAACCGCTCTTTAATTTCTGTTAGCAAGTCAGGCCCTTCACAAATACTTTGCAAAGGCCTACCGCTGAGTTCAGGGGTAGAAAAATCTATTAATTCTTCAATCTCACTTCCCAATGCTTCGATGCTAAAATCCATTCTCAGAATGATACTGTCTTTTAGAATTGCATTCAGCTGCTCGATAGCTTCGTTCATCGAGAATAGCACGGTAGATATTTCAGGCAACCTTTTCACGGTCAGTTTTTTAATTGTTTTGATACCGTAATTATTTTCCTGCAAGGCCAAGTTCATTCTTTGCCTTTCCGTTAGTTGTTAAGGAGGTTACTTCGCTTGTAAAACCTGCAATCATGTTTATGATGCCTGCCTCATTTTGCATAGGTGAATAGCTTGTGGTTAAATGAATTTCATTTCCTTTAATGATCATAATTTCTCTATGCTCTACTGTTTCGCCAGCCAACACTCGCTCGAATTTATTTTTAAGTTCCTCTTTCTCTGTAGCACTTAACTGGGAAAGCATATTGAACCCTTTCGCTCCATTTATACCCTTGTTTTTTAGAAGATTGACGAACGCCTTGTTAAAATCAAGTATCTTAAATTCCTTGTCCAAAGTAAAAATTGGATCCAAAGAAGAATTAATCAAGTCTTTCAAGTATCGCTCTTTGCTTTGTGTTGCACTAAGTACTCGCTGCATTTCTTCTTGTGTTGCCGAAAGCTCTTCCATATTTTGACGTAACTCTTCTTCTTGTGCTTTCATTTCCTCGTTCACTTGTTGTGCTTCTGTTGCCATCTTTTCGGCATTGCGTCTGGCATCAATCATTTCGGTGATGTTTTTCGCAAAGCAAACAATAGCATGAACTTCGTTTTTTTCATTTTTCAATGGCGAGTAGGTATTCACCACATGGATCTCTTTGTCCTCCACCATGAAGGTATCGGTCACCTCAAAGTGATTTCCTTCCAGGGCACGATGATAATAAGACTTCTGCTTTTCACGTCTCTTCCCTTCTAACACGCCCAACACATCAAATTCCTTTTCTACATGAAACCCGTTGATACGCATTTGGTCTTGATAGGCTTTATTAAAACTGATTAGTTTGAAAGATTTATCAATTGTGCAGATGGCATCTTTAGAAGAATTCAGAACTTCATTTAAATACTCTTCTTTTGATTGTGCAATCTGAAGTACTCGTTGCATTTCTTCCTGCGTTGCCGAAAGCTCTTCCATGTTTTGACGCATTTCCTCTTCCTGAGCACGCATTTGTTCAGCCTGCACCTGAGTTTCTTCCAAAAGTTTTTTGGTGCGGGTATTTACTTTTACCGATGAAATAGTTGAAGCAATGCTTTCGCCAAGCTTTTGAACAAATTCAATTTGATGTGGAAGAATGGTGCAGAATGATGCGATCTCCACAACACCAAAAATAGTTTCATCTAATTTCAATGGAACAATCAACAAGTTCTTTGGCAATGCTTCACCAAGTCCGGAAGTGATGTGCATATAATTAGCTGGAATGTCTGACATATAGATCGTGTCCTTTTCAAGAATACATTGGCCCGTAATTCCCTCACCCAATTCAATTCTCTTATTCAAGAATTTTTTTCTGTTGTATGCATAGCATGACACCAATTCAATGAATGTATCTTGTGCATTATCATCATTTACCAGAAACAAAGCGCCTTGGCTTGCATTCATGTACTTTACCAAATTGCTAATGATACTATCTGATAACTCACCTAAACTATCATTGCGTGAACGAAGGATGTCTGCAAATTTTGCCAAGCCTTCTGTTGCCCAACTGCGTTTGTGATCTTCCTCTGCAGCCTTGTTCAGGTTATCGCGCATTCTCATAAGCGCTTCGCCCATTGTATCATCCTCACTTAGCAACTCAAATTTGCTTGCATAGTTTCCTTTACCAATGCTTTCGGCAAATTCAACTTTGGCTTTCAACCCAGTTAGCATATTCTGAATTGCTTCAGCCATGCGTCCAATTTCATCTTTACCTTTTTTAAGCGTAACCGAAACAAATTTTCCTTTTGAAACCATCGTGATCAGATCACTTAGATCAGCAATGGGTTTCGAAATGGATTTTACAGAAAAGTAACTGGCATAAATTCCAATTAGTATGAATAAGATGATATTACCGATGTATAGGTATGAAAGCAGATTTGTATAAGACTCTTTTTTCTCTTTGGCTTCTTGCAACAATTGATTTTGTCTGTTAGAAGCTTGGGCAATTAAATTAGTAACGTTTTTATAATTAGGGGTAATCTTAGTATCCATGGCTGTAATGACTTCATCCACGATAGCATCATCAGCATAGGATTCTTCACTACCCAATAATTCCGTAACCGGAACTTGGGCACTGATAAGCGTGTTAAGGGATCCGATAATTGCACGCGCCTCATCAGCGGCAGCTACATTGTCTAACTTATTTGTGATTGTTAAAAAGCGCTCCCTGAGATCAACAACCTCCACAGAGTGGATAGCCTTCAGTTTTTCTTTCTCTTTGATATTAGGTTGATAGATCCAGTTGTTAGTTAATTTATATGACTCAGATGCAAGCATCTCCAATTCCTTCAACGAAAGCACCATTGGATAATACGCTTCAGAAACACTTTTATCAATTTTTCTATTTTCCCATGCGGTGTACATACTTACCAGAGTGGTAATAAATGCCAGACAGATAACGATTGCATACCCCGACATTATTTTTCCTACTATTGAATTCTTGAACTTGCTGAACATGATGAGTGTATTTTTATTTGTGAGAGGCGCAGGTGAGTAACACAGGCACACTATATTCATGTGCCATGTGTAACTATCAACCTAAACCAAATTTTTGCTTAAACTTATTTTACCAGAAGAACTACTTTCACTTTTGATTTTGCCTCGGCAGTAAGTGACGACACGTTTACAAATCCGATAGCTCCCGCTTCGCCTGCAACGAAGTCAATCATAGCATCATCGGATGAAAATTTATCCTGTGGTTTCTCAGCATTTTCATACTGTTTTTGCGTGAAGTATGTTTCCACATCGTTAGCGGACATTCCTAATACAGTTGTATAAAACACATCCTGCTCTGAACATTTGGATTTTCTATCTGCAGGCTTAATGTTCTTGTTAATATCCGGCCATCTTTTTTTTATTTTTCTAAGCCAGTACAACTTAGCTTCACCTATCGTTAGCTTGTCAATTGTGTTTTCATTGTTTACAATAATGGCTATGTCAGAAGGCGCGGGAGCAAATGCGGTAAGCATTAGGCATAGAAGCGACATTAGTATAACTATCTTTTTCATGAGTATGATTATTTAATCTGTTGTAGGTGTGATTAGAATACGAATGCAAACTGCAAGCGCACTCTGTTGTTCTTTGTAGAGTTTGTAAATCCATCGTCAGTTTTTCCGAATCCAGGAATTACGATGTCTTGATAAAATTGATCTTGCTTTTCAATCTCATACTCCAATTTGCAAACGAAATTGGAATTGAACTTGTAACGAGCACCTAACGTAAATTGATTAACACTTACTGGAATTGGAGCAAAGTATAGATCTCCTTCTGTTGTAGATCGTCCTGCTTGGGTATAATTAAACATTGCGTATGGCGTAAATTTTTCAGTTAGTTTATAACCTCCATACACATAATAGGAATGACTTTTATAATCACCTACGTTGTCAAACTTGCTTGTCTGGCTAAGGTATTCTGCAATGAATTCTGGTTTCTTTTCAGAGTTCATGTAGGCTATAGAGGCAACAAAGAGTTGCAAATCTCCATTATCTGGTAAGGCAGCTATACTTCCATTTGGATTGGGTCTTCCTTTTTCGATTCTGTCAAACATTCCAGATACCATAATCTTAAGGCCTTCAATTGGCTCTGCTCCAATCTGTGCCGTTACAGCAACGTGGTTATCTGATTTATCATTAGATCCATAATATCCAATTCCATTTCCTAAGAAAAGCTTGTAAGAAAACCGGGCATTGGTCATGTTATCCCCCTCAAACTGCACACCTATATCGCGATATTGCAATGGCCCACCTTCACTGATAGGTCTGATAGCGAATGGACGTTGAATAGTGGGTTGCAATACAAGACCCATTGTGTATTGATTGTTCCAATAACCGATAGGTGTAAACATTTTACCAACTCGTACACTAAAATAATTCTGAATATAATAACGAGCCATAAGCCTTTGAATTTCAAAATTGTAAGTACCCTTAGTATTGTTGAAGTTTGCTTCCGCCAATACCGACAAGCGCTCACTCAATTGTGAAGTAACAAACAACACAAAATTGCTTGTATTAAAATTGGTTTTGCTCTTATAAGTAGAATCGCTTGTAATGTATTCACCCAAACCATTTACTCCTCTGAATCGATTGGTTTCAGTTGTTTTGAAATTGGTTATTTCGGGTTGACCGAAAAAACGAATCTTTGTATCCTGTGCATAGCTTGTAATGGCTGAGCTTGCCAGAATAACCATTGTCATAAATTTTAATTTTGCTTTCATTTTTAATTTTTTGTTTAACATTAAATTTTGTGAGTGCAAGATTATGGAACTGCCGTGCGCAGAAATACCACGAATGAGTAGGTGGTGGTACTTTTAAAGTAAGTGGATTATGATGGAATGAAAGGAGTTGCCCTGCAAAGAGCAATGCTCTGATAGAATATTTATGCGTTCTTAATAGAAACCAATAAGTATTCTGAGAACAGGAGAGAAACTAACATAAGATTTGGAGATGGTAGGCTTAATTGCCTATTCTTTCAAGAAAACCTTCCTTCTTGCGTTTTGATACATCGAGCGATTGATCGTTGCTCATAATTACGTATCCACCTTCACCGCGAATGTATTTTTTTACGGCATTAAGATTAATCAGGTAGGAATTATGGATTCGATAGAAATTTTGATCAGACAACAATTCGTCATACTCCTTTAAAGTTCGGCTAACCAAATATTTTTTTCCATCGCTGGTCACTATCTCCGTATAATTACTTGAAGCCTCACAGTAGAGAATATCAGAAACTTTTACAAAAATGAGTCCGTCAAATGTAGGTAGGGCAAGCTTATAGCTTTCGGTTGGCTTTATTTTTAAATTCTGAATAAGATGTTGCAATCGAATTGAAGTGGTATCATTCAATTTAGAATTCAGCTTCACAATCGATTGCTTGAGTTCTTCTATATCAATTGGTTTTAAAAGATAGTCTATCGCAGAAAACTTAAATGCTTTGATAGCATATTCAGAATGAGCCGTAGTAAAAATTATTTCAAAATTAATGTCTTTGACTCTGGTAAGTAGATCAAACCCACTTTCACGCTGCATTTGAATATCCAGGAATACTACATCCGGGTTATACTTCGTAATTGCATTTATTCCTTCATCTACATTTTGGCAAAGTGCACACACCTCCACCCCCTCACAAAAATCCTCCAAAAGAATCCGCAGACTTTCGCGGCTCTTAAATTCATCATCAACGATAATACCCTTCACCATGAATCAAAGATAAGTGCTTTTAAAAAATCTTTTCAAGCCCATTTAAATAAACCCCTGGCATTTAAGCAACGATACCCAAAGATTATCAAGATTTAATACAAATTCACATAATTTTAAGACGAAATGAAGCGAATTCTAAGAAGGCTCACTAACTCGGGTACCCAATACACTAGTTCCAAGTCAGAAAAAAGGAATGTAATTATGACTAATTACACTTCTCTGGTTGCTTCCATAGCCCTGCTAATACTTATTCCATCTGTTTTTTTTTATTATGATTCTAATACAGATGTTCTAAATAGGCTTCTGATTGCCTCTGTACTTTTTCTCATTCCTTTTGCCCTTAACCGATTTGGCTACATTTTACTAAGTAGAGTCATCTTGAGTTGGCTTACCCCTGTAATTGTTTTTGGAGTTAGCATCCTAGACTTAAAAGCGGGTGAACAAATGTCGTCATCTTCCTTTGTGGGACTTCGTCTCTTTTTAATGGCTGGCTTTTGCTTCCCATTTCTGATTTTTAACCTGAAAAACAAACGACCTATAATTCTTGCTCTATCGGTTTCTGTACTTTCTTTCATTTTTTTCGATCGGATTTTCATTTTTTTCGATGTTGATTTTGAACAAATAGTAATGCAAGATCCATTTTACTCTTTCAATAACATGCGAACCATGGTGACAACTCTTGCTATTGGTTCAACTCTTTTTTTTCTAAAGAGTGTTGTGGAGAAAAATGAAGAATGGAATCGGCAACTTTTAAATGAACTTGAAGTAAAAAATAAACTCATCCGGCAACAGGCAGAGGCAGAAGTATATAAATTAAATGAAAAGCTGACCGCAAACCTTCAATTGCTTAGGGTAAGTGAAGAAAGGTATCGATCCCTTTTTGAGCAGGCTTCGGATTTTATAGCAATACTGGATTTCAATGGAAACTTTATTGATGCTAATGAGAGTTGGTGCAGCACCTTTGGTTATTCAAAAGAAGAATTAATGAATTTGAAAATTGAGGATCTGATTGACCCTAATCAACTAGCAAATAGGCCTCTCATGTACACTGAAATACAGCGAGGCGAGCATTTATTCAGTCATAGGCGAATGAAGAAAAGAGACAAGTCTGTTATTGATGTAGAATCCAATGTAAAGAAATTACAGGCAGATAAAATGCAAGTGATTGGACGAGATGTAACCAAACTTGTAGAAGCGCAACATCAAATCCAGGTAAGTGAAGCCAAATTCAGAAGTGCCTTTGAACACTCAGCCATTGGCATGGCACTGGTTTCAACAGATTCAAAGTGGTTGCAAGTAAATAAGGAGTTATGCCAGATAGTCGGGTATTCTGAGGATGAGCTATTGCATAAACCATCAAAAGATATTACTCATCCTGAAGACGTGAGCGGTGATCACGAGTTTCAGCAGCAACTTCTTCGTGGAGCGCAAGACACCTTTCAAAGAGAGAAGAGGTATCTCCATAGAGACGGTTCCGTTGTTTGGGTAAATCTGAATGCTTCCATTGTGAAAGATGCAGATGGATTACCACTCTATTTTGTTGCTCAGATTGAGAACATCACGATGGAGAAAAAAGCAGCTGAACAATTAATGATTCAAGAGGCTAATCTTAAGGCTACTATTAACAATACAGAGGTGATGATCTGGTCTGTTGATACAGATTTTAAACTACTCATGTTTAATATTCAGTTTGCGAACTATATGCTGAGGAATTATGGAATTCAACTGAAAATTGGAATCGGAATTTTATCCACACTTCAATCTCCAATCTTTGATGAGTTGAGGAACAAGTGGAGGCCCCTTTATTTACAAGCATTGGAGGGTAAGCGTATTACTTTTGAAGAAACCCGATTTGGTATTGATTTGCAATATTCTCTTAGCCCGATCATTGAGATGGATAAAGTAATTGGAGTTAGTATTTTTGCTGATAATGTTAGTGAGCGCGTTGCCCGTGATCGTGAATTGGCAGAAGCAAATAAAAAAATTGGGGAATTGAAATTGATGGCGCTTCGCTCGGTTATGAGTCCTCATTTTATTTTTAATGTCCTTAATTCAATTCAGTTTTTTATTGCCAAAAGTGATCGATTAAATGCCATGAATTATTTGGCTACTTTTTCAGATATTTATCAAACCTAGAATTGTTTGCAACTATCGTTCTTTGATAGGTTGCCAGAGCCTTACCGAGATTTTCAATACTTACACTGTTTTGAGACCCAAAGGCTTTTTGGAATAAAGTATTGTAAGTTTTATTGCCTTTTAATCGTTCAACTATTTTATCCAAAATAACTTCTTCTGAAATTTCTTTTCCACGCATTTCTTCCATGGTCTTAATGGGTTCCAAGGCTTGTTTTTCCAAGCTTTCAGCTCTTAAATCCCAAAACATGGGTGCTTTGGAAGGTTCTATGTTTCCGTCTTGCAACATTCCATTAAAGGCCACATTCACTACGGTTTGAGAGTTTCTTTTAACAAATGGAATAGTATTTGGAGATTTGAAAGCCCTTTTACTTCCAAATCCATGTCCATTTACACCAATACTTAACGCTAAATTCTCAGCAAAACCAAACTCTGGATGGTGACACGTAGCACATGCAACATCCTTATTACCAGAAAGTATGGGATCAAAAAACAGCAATTTACCTAATTCAGCTATCTCTTTTGTGATGGGATTGTCTTTAGGAAAAGGAATTTCCAAAGGCAGAGCGGCTATAACATCTTTACTTTCTTCTACGATTTTTTCTTTCTCATCAGATTTTTTACATCTAAAAGAGCAGAGAAAAACTAGACAGCATAGAAGTAAACTTTTTGCCATTCGAAAAAATAGAGTAGTAAAAATAGAAAAAGTTTGACCTTGAATTTATGTTTTGAGTCAGGTTTTGTTAGACTTTAATAAAAAAGCCGACCGAAGTCAGCTTTTTTATTAAATTAAATGTCAATAAAACTCTCATATCGCCTCCAAAATTCTCTCCATAGCTACTTCGTAGCCAATTTTTTCTTTGAGTTCTGAAATAGCGACTCGCTCTTGCTCCATGCTGTCACGGTGACGGATAGTTACGGTGTCATCTTCCATTGTTTGGTAATCTACTGCAATACAATAAGGTGTTCCAATCAAATCTTGACGAGTATAACGCTTACCAATTGCTCCACCATCGTCGTAAATTGTTCTGAAACTGACGATTTCAACGAATGGGCAATTTCTTGTGCTTTTTCTGCCAAACCGTCTTTTTTCACCAAAGGCAATACCGCAGCTTTAATAGGAGCCAATGCTGGATGAAGTTTCAGATAGGTTCTTTCTTTTCTTTTTGCCTTCGCCCGATTGTTTCTTTGGTAAAAGCATTACAGAAAGTTGCCAAGAAATAGACGGTCAGCACCAACTGAAGTTTCTACTACGTAAGGAATATAATTTCCGTAAGGCTTTGCCGTTTTCTCTAATTCAGCGTCAAAATACTGTTGTTTTTTCTTTGAAAGCTCTTGGTGAGTTTTCAAGTCAAAATCAGTACGTGAGTGAATACCTTCCATTTCTCTAAATCCAAATGGGAATTCATATTCAATATCAACCGCAGCATTGGCATAATGAGCCAATTTTTCGTGGTCGTGGATATTTTAATTTTTCAGCTGGTAAACCAATGGCTTTATGGAATTTCAAACGAGTTTCTTTCCATTTATTGTACCATTCCATTTCAGTGCCAGGGCGAACAAAAAATTGCATTTCCATTTGTTCAAATTCACGCATACGGAATATAAACTGACGAGCAACAATTTCATTTCTGAATGCTTTTCCAATTTGAGCAATACCAAAAGGCACTTTCATACGACCAGATTTTTGCACATTCAAGAAATTTACAAAAATACCTTGTGCTGTTTCTGGACGTAAATAAATCAAGCTCGAATCTTCGGCAACCGAACCAACTTGCGTTGAAAACATCAAGTTAAACTGACGAACTTCTGTCCAATTCAAAGTTTTTGAAATCGGACAAACGATATTTTCATCAATAATTAAGTTTCTTACACTCGTCTAATTTCTCGGCACCTAGCAAAGCTCCCATTTTGGCCAAATAATGCTTGTAGCTTTTTCTGGTTCTCCATCGGCTTCGTATTCTTCGGCTTTTCCTTCCAACAATTGGTCGGCACGGTAGCGTTTTTTAGAATCTTTGTTATCAATCATTGGGTCGTTGAAACCATCCACGTGACCAGATGCTTTCCATGTAAGCGGGTGCATAAATATGGCCGCATCAATACCCACAATATTGTCGTGAAGCTGCGTCATGGCTTTCCACCAAACTGCTTTGAGGTTATTTTTTAGTTCAACGCCATTCTGACCGTAGTCATAAACGGCTTGAAGTCCATCATAAATTTCGGACGAAGGAAACACAAAGCCATATTCTTTGGCGTGGCTGATAATGTCTTGTAAAGTAGTAGCTGGGGCAGAAGCTTGGCTCATAAAAACTTTTAATAATTATAAATAAAGTACAAATTTAAAAAATAATGCTCTAATGCTCGCATAAAAATTGCAATCAAAATGGCTAGATTAAGAAAAATCAGGAATGTGAAGGAAAAATTATTGAGAGGTAAGGAATAGGAAAGAGAAAAAATTCAAAAAAAGCTAACAAATCACGCCGCCCTTAACCACACTTCGGCTTCGCAAGGATATGTT